>CAZZWY010000511.1:0-3428 GCA_964657785.1 uncultured Acetobacteraceae bacterium | reverse complement strand
GATCTAGTAGCCGAGCGGGGTCGCCAGCGCGATGACCAGCGAGATCGATGCGGCGATCAGCGTCAGGATCAACGGCAGCCGGCCACCGCTGCTCCAACGATCCGCGGCGGGGGGCGCGGCGGTCGCCGTCATGGCGGCTGCTTGGCGAGCGTCTTGACCGACGCGTCGACCTGCGACAGGTGGATGTAGCCGATCGCGCCGATGTTTGCCGCGACCGCTTGCTTGATGGCCTGGTCAGGCGCCGCCACCTTGGGCGGCAGGCCCTTGCCGGTGAAGATGTTCTGCGACCAGATCGCCTTGACGTTGGTCATGCTCTTCTTCAGTACGGTGTCGCAGAAGGCCTGCCGGGCGTCCGAGCCCTCGGGTTGATCGAGGGCCATGACCGGTGTCCCGTCCGGCCATCCCTTGATCGAGCCGACGTAGACGCGTTGAACGAACGCCGGGTCGATGGCGTTCGGGTTCTCCCGGTTCACGATGACGACGATGTCGTCGGCGAGGGCGAGCGCCGGGCTTCCCAGCAAGAGAATCGACAACGACCGGGTCGTCGCCAGGCGAATCAGGGGTTTCATGGTGGCCACGGCGTTCAGAACACCTTGTCGAAGCCGACGGTCACGAGCTGGACATTGCCGTGCAGGGACGAGTAGGCGGGTGCCGTCTTGTCGCGCCAGAAGTCGAATTGCAGCTTCACGGCCATCGACTCGCCGAGGTCGTAGCGCAGCACCGCCGTGCGGGTGCTGTGGCCCTCCGCCGTGTCGGGCGCGGCTGGCACGGTCTGCTCGTAGTTGGCATACGACACCATCGCGAGCAACCGGCCGAAGCGGCGTCCTGCGGCGAAGAGCTGGGCATGGTCGAAGCCGTAGTCGTAGCGTCGGTCGATGTAGAGGAACTCGGCGCGGCCGACCCATGCACCGTCGTCGCCGTTGAAGGACAGTCCGTGGATGCGCTGGCGTGCTGGCGGCGAATAGCCCGTCTCGCCGGCACTGAGATACCGCGCCTGCGTGGTCGACTGGATCAGCACACCGCGAACGTCGAACCAATCCCGCGACAACTTCACCTCGACGCCGACGATGTCCTTCCAGCGCGAGTCGGTGCGGGTGCCCTTGCCGTTGTAGATCTGCCAAAAGCCGGAATTGCGGACCGTCTCGTTCCCGTACAGCGCTTGGGCGCTGACCATCCAGGCGCCCACGGGATGCTGATAGTTGACACTCGCGCCGTTGTAGTTCACCACCTCCCAGCCGTAGAGTTGCGGTGCGAGATGGGTCCAGGGCAGGGCATAGCCGACGTCTTGAACCTCCGACGACAGGAACAGCGGCAGGCGCTTGCGCCCGACCTGGATCGTCCAGTCGCTTTCGACCACCGCCGTCGCGTAGAGCCAGTCGAGGGCGGCGGCGCCCTGGCGAGAACCGCGCGACACCACCTGCGAGGTGATCGAATAGCGACCGGTGTCGACCGAGGCCGTGCCCTGGAGGCCGAGACGCGAATCGGGTGAAAACTGCCAGCCGGGGCTCTCGTAGACGCCGTTCTGTGCGTAGTCCGAGATGAAGCAGGGGCAGTGATAGCCGAGGTCGGTGGCCGGATCCGATTCGCCCCGCAGGACCTTGCCCCCAACAACGCTCAGGAAGCCCGAGCCGCTCAGGTCGACCGGCCCGAGCTGCGCGGCGTCGGCCCCGGCAGCCGCGAAGGGCGCGAGGAGGGCGAAGGCGGCGAGCCGCAGGATCTGGAGCGCCTGGGCGCAAAAGCGGCTGTGATCACGTCGCTCCATAAGGTCGCTTTGTCTGGTGGGATGCGCAGGCGGGGCCGTTCGGTCATCGGCCGCGCGAATCCGATGTGGGGCTATCGGCAGGCCGCGCGAAAAATCAAGGGCGACTCGGGTCCGATCTCCCGCCGGCGCGAACCGCCCGACCTTGGCGGCTGCGAAAAGGCAGGCTGCGCTCGGTACAATCGGGCGGCGCCCGAGGAGCGTTGCGACGACCGTTCGCCGGTCGCCAGGCTTGGGCACGGGTGCATCGGCCGGTCGACCGGTTGGGCCCGTTCAACGGCGCTCACCCGATCCGACGACGGTCCGCGGTGAGCTGCGCGGGCCGCCACACCAGGACGCGCTGCGATGACCAAGACCTCCGTTCCGCCGATGCGGCTTTCCGGCCTCGAACCGGTCCTGATCGGCCAGGGGTCGCTCTTCGTCAATGTCGGCGAGCGCACCAACGTCACCGGCTCGAAAGCCTTTGCCCGGCTGATCCTCAACGGCGAGTTCGAAAAGGCGCTCTCGGTCGCCCGACAGCAGGTCGAGAACGGCGCGCAGGTGATCGACATCAACATGGACGAGGCCATGCTCGACAGCAAGGCCGCGATGGTGCGCTTCCTGAACCTGATCGCCGGCGAACCTGAGATCGCGCGGGTGCCGATCATGGTCGACAGCTCGAAATGGGAGGTGATCGAGGCCGGCCTGAAGTGCATCCAGGGCAAGGGCATCGTCAACTCGATCTCGCTGAAGGAAGGCGAGGCGCAGTTCAAGCACCAGGCCAAGCTGGTGAAGCGCTACGGCGCGGCGGCCGTCGTGATGGCGTTCGACGAGAAGGGCCAGGCCGACACCTACCAGCGCAAGATCGAGATCTGCGAACGCGCCTACAGGATTTTGACGGAGGAAGTGGGCTTTCCGCCCGAGGACATCGTCTTCGACCCGAACATCTTCGCGATCGCGACAGGCATCGAGGAGCACGACAACTACGCCGTCGACTTCATCAACGCGACGCGCTGGATCAAAGAGCATCTGCCCGGCGCGAAGGTGAGCGGGGGCGTCTCGAACGTGTCGTTCAGCTTCCGCGGCAACGACCCGGTGCGCGAAGCCATCCACACGGTGTTCCTCTACCACGCGATCAAGGCCGGGATGGACATGGGCATCGTCAATGCCGGCATGGTCGGCGTCTACGACGATCTGGAGCCCGAGCTGCGCGAGCGGGTCGAGGACGTCGTCCTGAATCGCCGTGCCGACGCGGGGGAACGCCTGATCGAGATCGCCGAAAGCGCCAAGGGCCTGGCCAAGGACGACACCACCCGCCTCGCCTGGCGCGCCAAGCCGGTCCAAGACCGGCTGAGCCATGCGCTGGTCCACGGCATCAACGAATTCATCACCGTCGACACCGAAGAGGTCTACCAGGCGCTGCTCGCCAAGGGTGGCCGGCCGTTGCACGTGATCGAAGGGCCGCTGATGGACGGCATGAACATCGTCGGCGACCTGTTCGGGCAGGGCAAGATGTTCCTGCCGCAGGTGGTCAAGTCCGCGCGGGTGATGAAGCAGGCGGTCGCGCACCTGCTGCCCTACATCGAGGCCGAAAAGCTCGCTGTTGCCCAGGCCGGTGGCGAGGCCAAGGCCAAGGGCAAGATCGTCATCGCGACGGTCAAGGGCGACGTCCACGACATCGGCAAGAACA
>CAZZWY010000510.1:0-3438 GCA_964657785.1 uncultured Acetobacteraceae bacterium | reverse complement strand
CGGTGCGCTCGCGAACCGCGATCTCGATGCGCCGGGCGCGTCCGGTCGTCACCAGCAGGAACCCGCCGAGCATCGCGGTCGACAGCAGTCCGACGATCGCGAACAGCCAGACGTCGGCATCCCGTCCGTCGGGCAATGCCGCGGCAGCGGCGAAGGCGCGCAGCTCCCAGTGCCGCCCGGCGTAGACCATCTGCGTCGATCGGCTCGGCCCGGTGGCCGCGGTCTCGCAGGCGGCCGGCCCCGCGAGGCGATGACGCTCCGGGCGCTGCTGCGGCGGCTCGCCCGGCGACACGTCGACGATGCACAGCTGCAGGTAGGCCGGAATGCCGGCCTGCACGGCGCGCACCTGATCCTCCGGCCGGAGCGTCACGAAGGCGGCACCGAGCGGCGCGGCGCCCCGCTGCGGCCCGAACAGCACCTGGAACACCCCGACGTTCACCGGTCCGGTTCCGTTCGCCCCTGACTCCGGCCACACGAATCCGGCAGTCGCGACCGCTTCGGCACTCGCGCGCGATCGCTCGAGGGCGGCGCGTGACGCGGCGATCGACATTTCGTTCAGGCCGATCAGCTGAAGATTGGCGGGCGACATCGGCTCGATGAAGCGGATGGCGAACACGTCGGCGCGCGGGTCCGGCACGCTTGCGGGTGCGTCGAACACCCGATAACCCAAGGAGCCAGCGGTGTGCGCCCGGCTCTCGAAGCTCGTGACGAGGTCGCGCTGCATCCACTCGGCCCAGCCGACCCCGACGAGTTGCCCGGGCCCGAGCCAATCGTGCATCGCCCCGGCGATGTCTGCCTCGTGGATGCCGTCGGAAGCGATCAGGATGCCGCGCAGCGCCTTGAGCGCCTGAAGCGACTCGACGAGTTGCGCCTTGAGCAGCATCGAGGCGCTCTGGGCGTCTCGCTCGAAGGCACCCATCCGGCGTTCCTCGTGCCAGCGACCGACCGCGCGGATGCCGCCGGCCAGCACCAGCGTCACGAGGCTGAGCGTGATGCCGACGCTCATGCGGCGCGGCCGCCACGCCTCCCGCGGCTGCCCGAACAGCGAGAGCGCGACCGGCAGAACGATGAGCACGCCGATCAGATCGCCGATCCACCAGGACGCGATATTCAACCAGAGGCTGGTTTCCGGCATCAGCCCGTCCTCATAGATCGCCGCGTTGCCGATCAGCGAGTTGACGAGGCAGGACCCGACGGCGACTGCGACAAAGCGGAGCACGTCCCGCGATTCCGCCAAGGTCAGCGGCTGCGCCACGAAACGTTCGATCAAGGCGGCGCCGAGCGCGGCCTGGAGCACGGCGCCGACGACGACTGCGCCGGAGAGCACGGCGGCATCGACCGCCGAGGGCGGCACCGGTGCGCCCAGCGCGATCCGCAGCAGATGGACCAGGAGTGCGCCGACCGCGATGGCGAGCAGGGCGCGCCGGCCCTCGATCAGGATCGCCGCGAGCGCGACACCGGCGGCCGGATAGAGCGGCGACGCCTGATCCGGCCGGATCGCCAGCGCGAACCCCGCGAGGCCGGCCAGCACGTAGAGCGCGACCGTCAGCGCGAAGGAGAGGATCGGGCGGGTCCCGGCGACAGGCCGGACGGTTTCGGGCACGAGCGGGGGCCGGTTGACGACGCTGGGGCGATCAGGCCGGGCGTGGCGACGGAGAACAGCGATCTCCTCCGCCGGTCGCTGCCGCTGCCGCGCAGGCTCCCGGACCGCGCACCGCGGCGGCGCCGACCCGCTTCACACGTTGAACAGGAAATTGAGCACGTCGCCGTCCTTGACCACGTACTCCTTGCCTTCGGCGCGCATCCGGCCAGCGTCCTTCGCGCCCTGCTCGCCCTTGAAGGCGATGAAGTCGGCATAGGCGATCGTCTGGGCGCGGATGAAACCGCGTTCGAAGTCGGTGTGGATCACGCCGGCCGCCTGCGGGCCGGTGGCGCCGACCGGAACCGTCCAGGCACGCACTTCCTTCACGCCGGCGGTGAAGTAGGTCTGCAAGCCGAGCAGCCCGAAGGCGGCGCGAATCAGGCGGTTCAGGCCGGGTTCGGTCTGCCCCATCTCCTCGAGGAACATGAGCCGGTCGGCGTCGTCCATCTCTGCGAGCTCGGCCTCGGTCTTGGCGCAGATCGCGACCACCGGCGCGCGCTGCGCCTCGGCGTAGCTGCGCAGGCGGTCGAGGTAGGGGTTGGCCTCGAAACCGTCCTCGGCGACGTTGCCGACGAACATCGCCGGCTTCGCGGTGATGAGGCAGAACGGCCTGACGAGCAGCCATTCCTCCTTGCTGAAGTCGATGCCGCGCACCGGCCGGCCCTGGTCGAGCGCCGCCATGCAGCGTGTCAGCACGTCGACGATCTTCGGCGCTTCCTTGTCACCCGAGCGGGCAACCTTCTGGTGGCGGTGCAGGCCCTTTTCGACGCTGCTCATGTCGGCGAGGCAGAGCTCCGTCTGGATCACCTCGATGTCGGAGATCGGGTCGACCTTGCCGGCGACGTGGATGACGTTCTCGTCGTCGAAGCAGCGCACGACGTTGACGGTCGCGTCGGTTTCGCGGATGTGCGCGAGGAACTGGTTGCCGAGCCCTTCGCCTTTGGACGCGCCGGCGACGAGCCCGGCGATGTCGACGAACTCCACGATCGCCGGAACGATCCGCTCCGGCTTCACGATCGCCGCCAGCGCGTCCAGGCGCGGGTCCGGCAGCTCGACGATGCCGACGTTCGGCTCGATCGTGCAGAACGGGTAGTTCTCGGCGGCGATGCCGGCTTTCGTCAAAGCATTGAAGAGGGTCGACTTGCCGACGTTCGGCAGTCCGACGATGCCGCATTTCAGGCTCATGGGGTTCTTTCAGGCGATTCGGACTCTGCGACAGATTCTAGGCACGGGGCCTACACTCGATGCGCCAATCAATGCACCGATCGAACGCCATGCCAGAACTGCAAATGCTTCGACCGCAGGAGAAGGACCTCGGCGGCGGCTTCTTCGTGCGGCGGCTGCTGCCGTCGGCGGATCGTCCCGCGATCGGCCCGTTCGTCTTCTTCGACCATTTCGGCCCGGTGACCGTCGCGGCCGGCACCCACCACGACGTGCGGCCGCATCCCCACATCGGCCTCGCGACCGTGACCTACCTGTTCGAGGGCGCGATGATGCACCGGGACTCGACAGGGGCGGTCCAGCGCATCGAGCCCGGCGCCGTCAACCTGATGTCCGCGGGCCGCGGCATCGTGCACTCGGAGCGCACGCCGAAAGACCTGCTCGGGCAGGAACGCCTGACGCACGGGCTGCAGATGTGGCTCGCGCTGCCCGCCGAGCACGAGGAGGACGCGCCCGCGTTCCAGCATGTCGGTGGCTCGGACATTCCGGCCGCCGACGTCGGCGGGGTGCTGGTCCGCGTGCTGGCAAGCACCGCCTTCGGCCTGACCTCGCCGGTGCGGACGAGCTCGGAAGTG
>CAZZWY010000509.1:0-3446 GCA_964657785.1 uncultured Acetobacteraceae bacterium | reverse complement strand
CCCCCCCCCCCCCCCCCCGCCCCGGGTTCCGGAATCCATGCCCTGCAACGCGTTGGGCTCGCGCGGCCGAGCCAAAGGCCGTGACCGGCGCTAGAGGCGCGTGCCGGACGATTGCGTGCTGCCGGCGCAACTTCCCGACCCTCCGGCGTAGCTGAAGCGCGAACTGCCTTCGAAAGCGCTGCCGCCCGCATTCGCGGTCAACTTCATGTCCGAGATGCTCGTCGTTCCGCCGTCCTCGGCATAGCTTCCCGACCAGCCGACCGTGTACCCGTGGATCTCGCCGGCGAAGGTGCCGGCGGGCGTCTTGACGCTGAGCGCGGTGCCGTCCTGCGTGACGACGGCTTGGTAGGACCGGGTGAGGTGCGCCTCGCCCGGGCAATTGCTGGTGATCACTTCGGTCACTTTCCAGGTGCCGGCGACATCGACCGCGGCAGGGTCGCTGCTGTCGTCGTCGCCGCCGCCGCCGCAGGCGGTGAGTGCGAGCGAGGTCAGGAGCGCCGCGAGCGGCAGGGCGGCACGAAGAGTGGCGAGAGAGTGCGTCATTTGCTGAGCTTTCCGAGTGGGTTGATGGACGGCCCCGGGGACGCCAGGGGTCGCCCTCACTCAGAAGGAATCCGCGTGGAAGAACGGACATTCCACGGCGCGATCGGCGCGCGCCGGTGTCCGGCCCGAGGGGTCATCGCGACGGGTCGGGGCCGGGACGCCGATGAGTCGCCCCTTTCTTCTCGGCGTCCAGCGTGGCGAGCAGCTCATCGACCTGCCGGACTTTCCGGTGCTCGTCGCCGAGTTCGGCGCCGAGTTGCCTGCGCGCCTCGAGCAGGGACGCGCGGGCTTCGCCGGAATGGCCCAAGTGCATCTGCACCCGACCGAGCGTTCGGTGCATGACGCCGAGGCTCGCGCTTGGCGACGCAAAAACGGTTTGTGCGTCGCGCAGCACGCGCTGCTCGAGGTCGAGCGCCTCGCTCCACCGGCCGGCATCGGCCAGGACGTCGGCCAGGTTGTGCTGCTTGACGAGGACCTGCTGGCTCTTCGGCCCGAGCGACTGCGTCGCGCCAGCGATGCTGCGCTCGAGCAGCGCGATGGCCTGCGCCGTACGGCCTGCATCGGCATAGGCGAGGGCAAGATTGCTTTGCAACGTCGTCGTGTCGAAATAGCGCTCGCCATACCGGCGAACCGACCGCGAGACGGCGTCCTCGAACAGCGCGATGGCTTCAGCATACTGCCCAGCCTCCTGCAGCACGCTGGCCAGACTGCCTTCGGACATCAGCGTCACGTAGTGGTCGGCTCCGAACAGCCTTCGGCTCATGTCGTAAGCAGTCCTCGACTCGATGGCGGCCTCCGCGGTCTGGCCCGAGAAGCGCAGTGCGTCGGCCATCGTGGAATGCGCCTCGATCATCGTCGCGTGGTTCTCGCCGCTCACCTTGGCGCGCAGCGCGAGGCTCTGCCGCGCACTGTCGACCGCATCGCGGAGCTTGCCGTATTCCATCTGCGTCTGGGCCAGCTGCTGCAGCGCGCCTGCCCGCTCTGAGCTGACGACGCCGAAGACGGTCGTCATGGCGGGCAGGTCCGCCTTGATCATGTCGATCGCCTTGCCGAGGTCTCCCTGCTTGTACAGCAGAGACGCCTGCACCAGCCGGGCTCGAATGCGCACGCGCTCGAACTCGTGGCTGCGCGGCGTGGCGGACGCGGAAACGAGGGCCAGCGCCTCCGCCAACCGCTGCCCGGCAGCCTTCAAGTCGTCTGCCTCGCGGAGCATCGCACCCGCGCGAACGAGCGCCGTCGCCTCCGCGAGCGGCTGCAAGGGCGTCGTCTGGCCGAGCCGATCCCTGGCGAGCAAGAATTCCCGCGCCGCCTCGCGATAGGCCGAGGTGCCGGCATACGCCTCGCCCAGACTCGTCCGCACGGCGGCCTCGAGCGCCGGCTGGCTCTGGAAGCGCGCGCCGGCATTCGCGGCGGCGCGGTCGAGCAGCACGCGCACGGGCACCTGGCCGGGCTCGGGCGCGCTGGCGCCCGTGGCCGGCACGTCGACGTTCATGGGGTTGGCCGCGGCCAGGAGGTCGCGCACCAGGTAGTCGTTGACGCTGCGTGCGACGGCGGCCTGCGCCTCGGTGGCGGCGCGGGCATGGAGCACCTGCACGTAGAGCGCCAACGTGCTGCCGAACCCCACCACCAGGGCCAGGAGCACCGACGCCGACGCCGCGACGGCGAGCCGGTGCCGCCGCACGACCTTGCCGACGCGGTAGCGCAGGCTGTCGGGCCGCGCCAGGACCCGCTCGCCGGCGAGGTGACGCTCGATGTCGTCGGCCATGGCCTCGGCCGTGGCGTAGCGGGACGCCGGGTCCCTGCGCAACGCCTTTGCAAGGATGGCGTCGAGGTCGCCGTGCAGCGCCTGAGCGTCAGACGGCGTGGCGGCGCGGCTGCTGGCGAGCGGCGGTTCGTCGCGCAGGACCGAGTCCTCCATCGCACCGAGGCTGCTGTGCCGCGGCTCGTGCGGGCGGCGCGAGGTCAGCACCTCGAAGAGCAGCATGCCGAGCAGGTACACGTCCGTCGCCACGGTGATCGCCTTGCCCTCGATCTGCTCGGGCGACGCGTATTGCGGCGTGAGGACGCGGCCCTGCTCCTGCGTCAGGTCCCTGGCCGCCTCGTCGAGGAGCTTGGCGATGCCGAAGTCGAGCAGGTGCGCCTGGCCGTCGGGCGTGACGAGCACGTTGGAGGGCTTCAGATCGCGGTGCACGACCAGCCGCCCGTGGGCGTAGGCGACCGCGCGGGCGATCTGGACGAAGAGCCGCAGCCGCTCGGCGATCGATGGCGTCTTCGCGGCGCACCAAGCATCGAGCGCCACGCCGTCGATGTACTCGAGCGCGAGGAACGGCCGACCCTGCTCGTCGACGCCCGCGTCGTAGAGCCGCGCGATCTGCGGATGCTCCAGCAACGCGCCGATGTCGCGCTCGCGTGCCATGCGCTCGGCCAGGCCCGCGCCCCAGGCGAGGCGCGGCAGCTTGAGCGCGACGTTGCGCTTGAAGCTGCCATCGACGCGCTCGGCGAGCCACACCGCGCCCATTCCGCCCTGGCCGATGGGGCGGATCAGCCGATACGGCCCGACCCGGTCGCCGGCGTGCGCGACCGACGCGTCGTCCGGCAGCGCCGAGCACGGGCCACCGGCCAGAAAGCCGCTCGGCCCGGTGCTCTCGGCGAGCAAGGCCGCGAGCTGCGGCCGCAGCGCCGCGTGCTCGGCAGGCAGGCGGTCGAGCCACGCCAGCCGTGCGTCCGGCGGCAGGTCGAGCGCCTCACCGAGAAAGTCCTTGCGCGAGAGGGCAACGAGCACCGGCCAGCCGGTCGAGGTCAGCGTCGTGAGCTGCCGGGAGACCTCCATCGAGTGCCGCGACGACTTTCCGAAGTCGTGCGCCGGGTCGATCAGCACCGATTCCGGCGGGACACCGAGCGAC
>CAZZWY010000508.1:0-3448 GCA_964657785.1 uncultured Acetobacteraceae bacterium | reverse complement strand
TCCGCATCCGCGATGTTGTTGAACGAGAGCTCCTTGCCCTGCTGCTGCACCGCCGTGACGAGCGAGCCGGGCGCAGGCTGCAGATCGCGGTAGAAGGCGGCGCGTTGGTGTGGGTTCTCGCCGTAGCGCAGGTCCTGCAGCTTGACGAAGCGCCCGTTCGTCTGCGCGGCGAATTCGGCGCGGCTGCCGTCGGGCTGCAGCGCCGACAGGTAGTCGCTGATCGCGGCGTCGTAATTCGAGATCCGGTTGAACGCCGCGACCGCGAAGGCGAACTTCGTCTCGCGCGACACCGCGCCGGCCGACTGCAACTCGGCGAGCGCCTGCGGATACTGCGCCGCATCGGTCAGCACCGCCACGTCCTTCCAGTTCTTGGCCGCCGAGCGCACCATCGCCGGGCCGCCGATGTCGATGTTCTCGATCGCGTCCTCGAGCGTGCAGCCCGCTTTAGCGACGGTCGCCTCGAACGGGTAGAGGTTGACGACGAGCAGGTCGATCGTCTCGATGCCGTGCTCGGCGAGCGCCGCGACGTGCGCCGGCAGGTCGCGCCGCGCGAGCAGGCCGCCGTGGATCTTCGGATGCAGCGTCTTGACCCGGCCGTCGAGCATCTCCGGAAAACCGGTGTGCTCGGCGACCTCGGTGACCGCGAGGCCGGCGTCCGCGAGCAGCTTCGCGGTGCCCCCGGTCGACAGCAGACGCACGCCGAGCGCGGCGAGCCCGCGGGCGAAGTCGACGACGCCGGTCTTGTCGGAGACCGAGAGCAGGGCGGTGAGGGTCATGGGGGTCGTGAGGGCGGGCAAGGCCGGGAAAGCGGGGAAGCGCCGACAGGCGCCAGGCGGGCACCCGGACGCCGCCGGGCTTACTTGATTTTATGGTCCAGGAGCTTGCGGCGCAGCGTGTTGCGGTTGATGCCGAGCCACTCGGCGGCGCGGCTCTGGTTGCCTTCGGCATGCTTCATCACGACGTCGAGGAGCGGCTTCTCGACGACCGCCAGGATCATCTCGTACATTGCCGCCGGTTCGACGCCGCGCAGGTCCTTGAAGTAGGCCTCGAGGCTCTCGCGCACGCACTCCTCGATGTGCTTCGGCCGGTTCATGGTGGGCGTGTGATCATGCGTATTCGACCTTCGGGGCGGCCACGGCGCCGTCCGGTACGGGCCGCACGGTGGGCAGCCACGCATGCGTCCGGCCGAGCGCGTCGAACCACGTCTCGAGGGCCTCGATCTGCGCCTCGCAGTCGTCGATGAGGTTCATGCGGGCACGGAACGCCTCGCCGCCCGGCAGGTCGCGCACCGCCCAGCCGATGTGCTTCCTGGCGCTGCGCACGCCGGTGCCGGCCGGCTCGTCGCCGTAGAACGCGTGGTGGTCGTGCAGGTGCGCGACGAGCAGGTCGCGGGCTTCGCGCGGGGTCGGCGGCGGCAGGTGCCGGCCGGTCTCGAGGAAGTGGGCGATCTCGCGGAAGATCCACGGCCGGCCCTGGGCGGCGCGGCCGATCATGAGCGCATCGGCGCCGGTCGCGGCGAGCACGTCGCGGGCTTTCTCGGGGCTGTCGATGTCGCCGTTGGCGACGACCGGGATGCGCAAGGCGGCCTTGACCGAGGCGACGGTGTCGTACTCGGCCAGACCCTTGTAGCCCTGCTCGCGGGTGCGGCCGTGCACCGTGACCATCGCGATGCCGGCACGCTCCGCGGCACGCGCGATCGACAGCGCGTTGCGTTCGCCGTCGCGCCAGCCGGTGCGCATCTTGAGCGTGACCGGCACCGCGCGCGGCGCGCACACCGCCACCACCGCCTCGATGATCTGCAGCGCCAGCGGCTCGTTCTGCATCAGCGCCGAGCCGGCCCACTTGTCGCAGACCTTCTTCGCCGGGCAACCCATGTTGAGGTCGATGATCTGTGCGCCGCGGTCGACGTTGTAGGCGGCGGCCTCGGCCATCATCTGCGGGTCGGTGCCGGCGATCTGGACGGCGATCGGCAGGGCCTCGCCGCTGTGGTCGGCGCGCCGGCTGGTCTTCAGGCTCGCCCACAGGTCCCTGCGCGAAGTCACCATCTCGCTGACCGCATAGCCGGCGCCGAGCCGCTTGCAGAGTTGCCGAAACGGCCGGTCGGTGACGCCCGCCATCGGAGCCGCGAAGAGCCGGTTTGCCAGCGGGTGGGAGCCGATCAACATGGAAGGCGGGCAAGCCGACGGCTGCTAAAAAAGGAGGCGGCAGTATAGCGGCGGCGTACCGCTCGACGGCGCCCTCCGAGGCCGGCGCCGGGCTGTCGATAATCCGCCGATGGATGCCTGGACCGACACCCTGCTCGCAATGCTCGCCCTGCCGAAATTCGGGCTCGGCACCGTCTTCGTCGTCGCCTTGTTGTCGGCGACGCTGCTGCCGCTCGGCTCCGAGCCGGTGGTCTTCGGCCTCGTCAAACTCGACCCCGCGCTCTTCTGGCCCGCGGTGCTCGTGGCGACGCTCGGCAGCACGCTCGGCGGCGCCATCACCTGGTGGATGGGCCGCGCGGCGGAGCGCACCTACGAGCGGGTGAAGCACCACGCCCCGCCCGACCCGCGCGCGCTTCGCTGGCTCGAGCGCTTCGGCCCGAAAGCCTGCCTGCTGTCCTGGCTGCCGCTGGTCGGCGACCCGTTGTGCGCGGTCGCCGGGTGGCTCGGGCTCCCGTTCCGCGAATGCACCGCGTACATGGCGGTCGGCAAGTTCCTGCGCTACGCGCTCGTGACCGCGGGATTGCTCTGGCTCTGGCCCGGGCAGTACCACGGTTGAGCGGACGGGCCCCCCTACAATCGATTGTCAACACGACACACGGGCCGAACCATGACCGCCGACGCCGCCGAATCGAAACCCGTCGCCGTCGCGGCGCCCTCGATCGAAGCCCCCGATCTCTCGCACATCGCGCCGCGGGACAAAGCCGAAATCCTCGCCCAGGCGCTGCCTTACATCCGCAAGTTCCACGGCAAGACGATCGTCATCAAGTACGGCGGCAACGCGATGACCGATCCGGTGCTGCAGCAGGACTTCGCGGAAGACGTGGTGCTGCTCAAACTCGTCGGCATGAACCCGGTGGTCGTGCACGGCGGCGGCCCGCAGATCGAGGACGCGCTGGCGAAGATCGGCAAGAAGGGCACCTTCATCCAGGGCATGCGGGTCACCGACGACGAGACGATGGAAGTCGTCGAATGGGTGCTCGCCGGCCAGGTGCAGCAGGACATCGTCGGCCTCATCAACGTCGCGGGCGGCAAGGCCGTCGGCCTCACCGGGCGCGACGGCGGGCTGATCCGGGCCCGCAAGCTGAAGATGGTCGACCGCAACGATCCGTCCAAGGTGCACGACGTCGGCAATGTCGGCGAGATCGAGTCGATCGACCCGAGCGTCGTGCGGGCGCTGCAGGACGATCAGTTCATCCCGGTGATCTCGCCGCTCGGCTTCGGTGCCGACAACGAGAACTACAACA
>CAZZWY010000507.1:2248-3451 GCA_964657785.1 uncultured Acetobacteraceae bacterium | reverse complement strand
CAGGAGCAAGGTCGTGCCGCCCGGGTCGCTCGCCAGGCGCGACAGCAGCAGGTGCACGCCGCCGGCCACCAGCGGCAGGCTGCGCGCCTCGTCCGTGCCCGACGGCGCCTGCAGCCAGGCGCGCGCCTGGGGCGGCAGCCTGCCGTCTTCGGCCAGGCACGGCGCGAGCCAGAGCCGCGCCGCCGGCGATTGCCAGACCACCTTGCCCTCGGCATCGACGAAGAGCATCGCCTGCCCGGCCGCCTCGACGGCCTGCTGCGCGTGCGCGGTGTGGCGGGCGTTGCGCAGGTGCGTCGCGATGCGGGCGAGCACTTCCGACGGCTCGAGCGGCTTGGTGACGTAGTCGACGCCGCCGGCCCGAAAGCCCGCCAGGATGTGCTCGGTCTCGGTCAGGCCGGTCATGAAGACGACCGGGATGTGGGCGGCCAGCGGGTCGGCCTTCAGGCACCGGCACGTTTCGAAGCCGTCGAGGCCCGGCATCAAGGCATCGAGCAGGATCAGGTCCGGCCGCAGCCGCGCCACGCGGTCGAGCGCGCTCTTGCCGTCGGTCGCGACCAGCACCCGGTAGCCGGCAAGGTCGAGCGCCTCGTGCAGCATCGCGAGGTTCTGCGGCGCGTCGTCGACGATCAGGACGACACCCGCATCGGCCGCCGGCGCTGTACCCTCCACCGGCGTCGTCATGCCTGCAGCGCCGCGAGGGCGTCGCCGTAGCCCTGCAGGTCGAAGCGCTGCACCTGCTGGCGCAGCGGCCGGGTGATCGGCGCGTAGGCGGCGTCGAGGCGGTCGATCTCGTCGAGCTTCTCGAGAATGCCGCGCACGTAGCCGAGGTCGCCGAGCTCGCGCAGCTGGCTCAGGCTCTCGGCGGGGAGCGGCGGGCCGGCCGCCTCGGCCTCGTTTTCGGACACCGGGGTCGCGGGGTCGCTGCCGATCCACTGCAGGCCGAGCTTGACGCGCACGCGGGCGAGCAGGTCGTCGAGCTGGATCGGCTTCAGGACGAAGTCCGCGCGGCCGATGCCGACCCGCGCGTCGTCGTGCATGTCGGTCGCGAAGGCGTTCGCCGAGACGACGACGACGGGCGCCGCGCAGATGGCGTTGGCTCGGAGCAGCCGGGCGGTTTCCCAGCCGGTCATCTCCGGCATGTCGAGGTCCATCAGGATCAGGTCGGGCGCGGCCTGCCCGGCGAGCCGCAGCGCCTCGGCACCG
>CAZZWY010000507.1:0-2238 GCA_964657785.1 uncultured Acetobacteraceae bacterium | reverse complement strand
AGGAGTTGGCGGTCGACCGGCGAGTCGTCAACGACCAGCACGCGTCGGCGCTCGCCGTGGTAGCCGGTGACCTGCGGCGCCGCCTCCGGCGCGACGCTCACCGATGGGTGCATCACCGCAGGCAGGAAGAGCCGCACGGAGAAAGTCGAGCCGACGCCGACGCTGCTGCGCACGGTCAGCTGGCCGCCCATCAGCTCGGTCAGCATCTTCGTGATCGTCAGGCCGAGGCCGACGCCGCCGACCGCCGCCCGGCCGGCGCTGCCGACCTGCTCGAACGGCAGGAAGATGCGGTCGAGGTCTTCTTCGGCGATGCCCGGCCCCGAGTCGGCGACCTCGAAGACGGCCGTGCCGTTGGCGTACTGCACGCGCAGGCCGACCCGGCCGCTCGGCGTGAACTTGATCGCGTTGGCGAGCAGGTTGATGAGCAGCTGGGCGACCCGCTTCCTGTCGCCGCGAACGGCGGCCGGCAGGGTGCGGACCGGCACGTAGTCGAACGCGACCCCCTTGGCGCGGGCGCCGGGGCGGAACATGTCGGCGAGCTGCTCGAGAAAGCCGGGAAAGCCGATCTCGGCGTGCTCGAGCGTGAGGCGGCGGGCCTCGATGCGGGCGATGTCGAGCATGCCGTCGACGAGCGAGACGAGGTGGTCGCCGCTCTGGCGGATGATGCCGAGGGCGGCCCGGCGGTGCGCCGGCAGGCCGGCCTCGCGCTCGAGGATCTGCGCATAGCCGAGCATGCTGTTGAGGGGCGTGCGCAGCTCGTGGCTGATGGTCGTGATGAGCCGGCTCTTGGCGAGGTTGGCGCGCTCGGCCACCTGGCGCGCCTCCTGCAATTCGCGGTCGGTGACCTCGTGGGCCCGGATCTCGTCGCGCAGCAGCGTGGCCTGGCGGTTCGATTCCTCCTGCGCGGCGCGCTGGCTGTCGCTCGTGAGCAGCAGCCAGCACGCACCGATGGCGACCAGCAGGAGCACCAGCGCACACGCGATCTTGATGCGAATCAGGTTCACGATCGCCGGCGACCCGGGCGCCAGCTCGCCGAGGACGTACCCTTCCTGCACCACGATGAACGACAGCACGGCGCCCAGCACCACCGCCAGGCCGAGCAGGCAGCTGAGATAGTGCAGGCGGCGGCTCGGCTCGCCGCGAGGCGGCAGCAGCAGGAAGCGGCGCAGGCGGGCGAAGCCCTGGCGGACCTGCTGCGCGAGGCTCGCCTCGGGCGGCTTGCAGCTGTCCTCGCAGCGCGCGTCGAGCGAACAGCAGAGCGAACAGATGTTGCAGCCGTAGGCGGGGCAGTGCGCCATGTCGTCGCCTTCGTACGGCTTCTCGCAGATGCCGCAGGTGACGAGTGCGCCGCGGGCGAACGGCGCCTGTTGCCGGGCGATGTAGTAGCGGCCCTTCGTGATCCAGGCGATCAGTGGTGCAGAGACGAAGGCGACGCCGAAGCCGATGACGACGCTGACCGCCTGCGCGACCTCGCCGAAGACGCCGGCGAACGCGACCAGCGCGAGCAAGGTGCCGAGCGCGAGCGACACGAAGCCGACCGGGTTGATGTCGTAGAGGTAGGCGCGGCGGAACTCGATGCCCGGCGGGCTCAGGCCGAGCGGCTTGTTGACGACCAGATCGGCGATGAGCGCGCCGATCCAGGCCATCGCGAAGCAGGCGTAGAAGCCGAGCAGGCCCTCCAGCACGTCGAAGATGCCGACCTTGATCAGCGCCACGCCGATCAGCACGTTGAAGACCAGCCACACCAGCCGGCCGGGGTGTGCATGCGTGAGACGGGAGAAGAAGTTCGACCAGGCGAGCGAGCCGGCGTAGGCGTTGGTGATGAGGATCTTCAGCTGCGAGACGATGACGAAGAGGCAGGTCGCACCGACGACCCAGGCCGCGTCGGCGAACACCTGCGCATAGCCGGCCTGGTACATCAGCGTCGGCTTGACGGCGTCGAGGGCGGATCGGCCGGTGCGCACCAGCAGGAAGGCGAGCACCGCGCCGCCGAGCATCTTGCCGGCGCCGACGACGATCCAGCCCGGCCCCGCCGCCATCACCGCCGCCCACCAGCGCCAGCGCGCCCGCCCCGGCCGCGGCTCCGGCATGAAGCGCAGGAAGTCGACCTGCTCGCCGATCTGCGCCACCATCGAGGCGACGACGGTCGCGGCCGCGCCGACGTGCAGCCAGGCGAGATGGCCGTCGCCGATGCCGAAGTTGGCGTGGACGACGCCATCCAGCGCAGCCGGCTGCCGG
>CAZZWY010000506.1:0-3462 GCA_964657785.1 uncultured Acetobacteraceae bacterium | reverse complement strand
AGAGCAGGCGTCACGTCTCCTTCGTGCCGGCGCGCGGCAATGAAGTCGCGCACCCGCGGGCAGACATTTTCGCGCCAGCGGCGACCCGAGAAGATGCCGTAGTGGCCGGCGCCTTCGACGTCGTAATGGAACTGCCGCTCTTCGGGGATGCCGGTGCAGAGATCGTGCGCCGCACGCGTCTGGCCAGCGCCCGAAATGTCGTCGAGCTCGCCTTCGATCGTCAGGAGGGCGGTGCGCGTGATGTCCTGCGGACGGACGGGCTCGCCGAGGACGTTCCAGGTGCCGTTGACGAGCGCGAACTCCTGGAACACCACCTTGATCGTGTCGAGGTAGTACTCGGACGGCATGTCGAGCACGGCGTTGTACTCGTCGTAGAAGCCGCGGTGGAATTCGACGCTGTCGTCATTGCCGCGGATCAGATCGAGGAAGTAGTCGTAGTGGGAGCTCAGGTGACGGTCCGGGTTCATCGCGACGAAGCCGGTGTGCTGCAGGAAGCCGGGGTAGACCGCACGGCCGGCGCCGGGATAGTTCGTGGGCACCCGGTAGATCACGTTGTGCTCGAACCAGGAGAGCGGCTTGTTCGTCGCGAGGTTGTTGACCGCGGTGGGGCTGCGTCGGGCATCGATCGGGCCGCCCATCATGGTCATCGTGCGCGGCTGGACGTCCCCGGCGCTCGCCATCAGCGAGATCGCCGCGAGCACCGGCACGGTCGGCTGGCAGACCGACATGACATGCACGTCCGGGCCGATGAACCGGATGAATTCCTGCACGTAGGCGATGTAGTCGTCGAGACTGAACGCACCTTCGCTCAACGGCACCATCCGCGCGTCGGTCCAGTCGGTGATGAAGACCTTGTGGTCGCGCAGCAGTTCGCGCACCGTCTCGCGCAGCAGCGTCGAGTGGTGCCCGGAAAGCGGCGCCACGACGAGCACCGTCGGCTGGTCCTTCATGCGGCTGAGCATCGGCAGGTCGTCGGTGAAGCGCTTGAAGCGCAACAACCGGCAAAACGGCTTGGTGACGGCCACCTGCTGCTGCACGGCGACGTCGAGTTCCCCGACCTTGACCGAATTGATGCCGAACTCAGGCTTTTCGTACTCCTTCGACAGCCGGTGCATGAGGTCGAGCCCGGCCGCGATGCGGTGGGCGCCCGGCGTGAGCGCGAAGGGCGAGAGCGGATGTTCGTAGAGCTTGGAGGTGGCCCGGGCGAAATCCGCGAACGGGCTCATCAAGGCGCGTTGGGATTCGTAGAGTTGATAGAGCATTGCGCAACCTGGTAGATCAACGGTCCGGGCACGGCATGCCCGGGGCAGAAAACGGAACTGCTCCCGATTCTAGGATCCCCTCGGCAATCGCGTCGACCCGACCCGGGGGGTGCTTCGGAGAGGGGTGCACCGCCTCAGCGCGACACGGCGACGATGGCCGCCACCGTCGCGTCGATGTTCGCGTCGTTCAGGGCGGCCACGCAGATCCGGCCGGAATCGACCCCATAGATGCCGAACTCGCTCCGCAGGCGCTGCATCTGCGAGGCGTTCAGGCCCGAATAGCTGAACATCCCCTTTTGCCGGGTGATGAAGCCGAGATCGTCTTTCACCCCGGCCGCGACGAGCTTGGACTGCAGCGCCGCGCGCATCTGCTTGATGCGAACGCGCATGCCGGCGAGTTCCTGTTCCCACAAATCGCGCAGTGCCGGCGTCGTCAGGACCGTCGCGACGATCTGTGCGCCGTGCGTCGGTGGATTGGAATAGTTGGTGCGGATCACCCGCTTCAGCTGGCTCAGGACGCGCGCCGCCTCTTCCTTCGACGCGCAGACGACGCTCAAGGCGCCGACTCGTTCGCCGTAGAGCGAGAAGCTTTTCGAGAAACTCGTCGCGACGAAGCAATCGAGCCCCGCGGCGACGAACTGGCCGACGACCGCGCCGTCCTCCTCGAGGCCCTCGCCGAAGCCCTGGTAGGCCATGTCGAGAAAGGGCACCAGACCGCGCGACTTGACGCGTTCGATCACCTGCGGCCACTGCTCGGGCGTCAGGTCGTAGCCGGTCGGGTTGTGGCAGCAGGCATGCAGGACGACGATCGTGCCGCTCGGGGCGGCGTCGAGCGCGGCGAGCAGGCCGTCGACATCGATCCCGCGTCGCGCCGCGTCGTAGTACGGATAGTGCTCGACGGGAAAGCCCGCGCCTTCGAACAGGGCGCGGTGGTTCTCCCAGCTCGGGTCGCTGATCAGCACCTTCGCGTCGGGGTTCATGCGCTTGAGCAGATCGGCGCCGACCTTCAGCCCGCCGGTGCCGCCGAGCGCCTGGATGGTCGCAACGCGGCCGTCGGCAACGACCTCGCTCTCCGCGCCGAAGACGAGGTGCTGCACCGCGCGGTCGTACACGGCGATGCCGTCGATCGGCAGGTAGCCCCTTGCCTTCGGCGCTTCCATCATCATCTGCTCGGCCTGCCTGACGCACTCCAGCAGCGGCAGCTTGCCGGCCGCATCGAAATACACGCCGACGCCGAGATTCACCTTGGCCGGGTTCGGGTCGGCATTGAACTGTTCGTTCAGTCCGAGGATCGGGTCGCGAGGTGCCATTTCGACATCGGCGAACATCGAGCGCTTGAGCGAAGACATGGTGGTCCTTGGGTGACGAGCCGGGGGGCGATTTGCGCTAACCTCGTTCGGTCGATCGAGGTCAACCCGGAGATTTTATCTGCCATGCCCCCAGCGACTCCCTTGACCCTTGCCCCGCCCGGCGTCGACACGGCGGCCGAGCCGTCCGGCGAATTCATCTCCTATCCGGATTCGCCTTTCCAGCTCTTTCAGCCGTACCCGCCAGCCGGCGACCAGCCCACCGCGATCGCCGGGCTCGTCGAAGGCCTGCGCGATGGCCTCAGCTTCCAGACCCTGCTCGGGGTCACCGGCTCGGGCAAGACCTTCACGATGGCCAACGTCATCGCCCAGATGGGCCGGCCGGCGATCGTCTTCGCGCCCAACAAGACGCTCGCGGCGCAGCTCTACGCCGAGTTCCGCGAGTTCTTCCCGAAGAACGCCGTCGAGTACTTCGTCAGCTACTACGACTACTACCAGCCCGAGGCCTACGTGCCGCAGCGCGATCTCTTCATCGAGAAGGACAGCGCGATCAACGAGCACATCGAGCAGATGCGGCTGTCGGCGACGAAGAGCGTGCTCGAGCGGCGCGACGTGGTGATCGTGGCCTCGGTGAGCGCCATCTACGGCATCGGCGCGCCCGAGGACTACACCGAGATGCGGATGATCGTGCGCACCGGTGACAAGCTCGGCCAGCGCGACGCCATCGCCCACCTGATCCGGATGCAGTATTCGCGCAACGAGACCGATTTTTCGCGCGGCACGTTCCGGGTGCGCGGCGACACGATCGACGTCTTTCCGGCCGAGCACAGCGAGCTCGCGGTGCGCATCGAGCTGTTCGACGACGAGCTCGAGTCACTGCAGTTGTTCGACCC
>CAZZWY010000505.1:0-3471 GCA_964657785.1 uncultured Acetobacteraceae bacterium | reverse complement strand
TTGGGCGCTTTTCGACGGTCCGCTCGGACACGCCGGATTCATTCACAGCTTGTGATGCGTCCCGGCTGATGTTCATTGACCGATCGCGTTTGAAGCCCGCCCTCGGCGTGCGGGTTCCGATCCCGAATCTTCTTCTCACCACCGACTGCCAGGAGACAACGATGTCCGACGTCAAGAATCACCCGACCCGCCGCAGCCTGCTCAAGGGCGCCGTGGCCGCTGGCGGCGTGCTGGGTTTCCCGTACGTGCGCGCGGCCGACCCGATCACCCTCCGCTACCTCGGCACCGCGGTCAACCAGGACAAGGCGATCGCCGAGAAGTTCAAGGCCGACACCGGCATCACCATTCAGTACATTCCGGTCACGACCGACGACGTGACCAAGCGTGCCGTCACCGCGCCGAATTCGTTCGACCTGATCGACACCGAGTACTTCTCGCTCAAGAAGATCATTCCGACCGGCAACCTGCTCGGCATCGACACGAAGCGGATCAAGAACGCCGACAAGATCACCTCGCTCTTCACCAAGGGCGAAGTCGACGGCAAGAAGGTGGGCGACCAGGGCACCGCCCCGAAGAAGGTGATGTACCTCGAGAAGCCGGATTCGAAGACGTTTTCCGCGACGCCGACCCAGTACATGACCCTGATCCCGACGACCTACAACGCCGACACGCTCGGCATCCGTCCGGACCTGATCAAGCGCCCGATCGATTCGTGGAAGGAACTGCTCAACCCCGAGTTCAAGGGCAAGTCGGCGATCCTGAACATTCCGTCGATCGGCATCATGGACGCGGCGATGGTGGTCGAGGCCTCGGGCCTGCACAAGTACCCCGACAAGGGCAACATGACCAAGGCCGAGATCGACCTGACGATCAAGACCCTGATCGAGGCGAAAAAGGCGGGCCAGTTCCGGGCCTTGTGGAAGGACTTCAACGAAAGCGTCAACCTGATGGCCTCGGGCGAGGTCGTGATCCAGTCGATGTGGTCGCCGGCCGTGACTGCCGTGCGCACCAAGGGCATCGACTGCCGGTTCCAGCCGTTGAAGGAGGGCTACCGCGCCTGGGCGGCGGGCTTCGGCGTGCCGAAGTCGGTGAGCGGAAAGAAGGCCGACGGCGTCTACGAGTTCATCAACTGGTTCCTCGACGGCTGGGCCGGTGCGTACCTGAATCGCCAGGGCTACTACAGCGCCGTGCTCGACACCGCGAAGTCGAAGATGGAGCCCTACGAATGGGCCTACTGGATGGAAGGCAAGCCGGCGACGCAGGACATCAAGTCGCCGCAGGGCGACCTGCTCGCCAAGGCCGGCTCGTTGCGCGACGGCGGCAGCTACGAGCAGCGGATGGGCGGCATCGCCTGCTGGAACGCGATCATGGACGAGAACGCGTACATGGTGCAGAAGTGGAACGAGTTCGTCGCGGCGTAGCTCGACGCGACCTCCGGCCGCTCGCACCGAAGTCTGCCCTGCCGCCGGTGCCTGACCTTTCCGAATGAAAAACCCCTCAGGGCGTTCTGCCTCGGCGTGGCTGCAAGCTGCGCCGTTCACGCTCGTCTTCGTGCTCTTCCTGGTGCTGCCGCTGCTGCTGGTCGCGGCAGTGAGCTTCTGGCGGGCGAGCGACTACGAGTTGATTCCGGCGTTCACGCCGCAGAACTACCTCGACGTCTTCAGCGGCTGCGGCAACACCTCGGAGATGTGCGTCACGCTGAAGACCTATCTCTCGACCTTTCGGCTCTGTCTGATGGTGTGGGCGATCACGCTCGTGATCGGCTTCATGGTCGCGTATTTCCTCGCGTTCCACATCCGCTCGGTCGGCGCGCAGACATTGCTCTTCATCCTCTGCACCGTCCCCTTCTGGACCAGCAACGTGATCCGCATGATCTCGTGGGTGCCGCTGCTCGGCAGGAACGGCGTCATCAATCAGGGGCTGCAGGGGATGGGGCTGATCGACACGCCGATCGAGTGGCTGCTGTTCTCGAACTTCTCGGTAGTGCTCGCGTTCGTCCACCTCTACACGATGTTCATGATCGTGCCGATCTTCAATTCGATGATGCGCATCGACCGCGCATTGATCGAAGCGGCGCGCGACTCGGGCGCGAGCGGCTGGCAGACGGTCTGGAACGTCGTCGTGCCGCTCTCGCGCACCGGCATCATCATCGGCTCGATCTTCGTGATCACGATCGTCATGGGCGACTTCGTCACCATCGGCGTGATGGGCGGCCAGCAGATCGCCTCGGTCGGCAAGATCATCCAGGTGCAGACGTCCTACCTGCAGTTTCCGATGGCCGCCGCCAACGCCGTGATCCTGCTCATCATCACGCTGATGATGATCTGGGGGCTGACGCGGGTGGTCGACATCCGCAAGGAGCTTTGAGTCATGGGGCTTCCACGCTCGCTTCGTTCACTGCCCTGCGGCTTGCAAGCCGCAGGGCGTTGGCCAGCCACTCGCGAGCGCGCAGGCGCTCGCTCGGTGCGGGCTCACCCCCCCGAGGTTGCGCGTCAGGCCCTTCGGGCGGCCCGGGGAGCCTGACGTGGCCGCCGCTGCCGACGCCCGTCCGCGCGCGTTCTACGCACTCGGGCTCGTCTTCGCGCTCTTCGTGCTGTTCCTCTACGGCCCGATGGTGAC
Organism: uncultured Acetobacteraceae bacterium; assembly: GCA_964657785.1. Classification (GTDB taxonomy): domain Bacteria; phylum Pseudomonadota; class Gammaproteobacteria; order Burkholderiales; family Burkholderiaceae_C; genus LMDS01. The sequence continues at coordinate 852 of CAZZWY010000505.1, read as the reverse complement.
GATCTTCGTCCTGAGCTTCCAGGGGCCGGAGGGCGGGTTGACCTTCCCGATGCGCGGCGTCTCGCTGCACTGGTTCGCCAAGCTCTGGGAGGGCATGGGCGTCGTCGACATCGCCGCCGCGTTCCGGCGCTCGGTCGCGCTCGGCGCGGTCGTGATGCTGCTGACCGTGCTGCTCTCGCTCGGCGCCGGCCTCGCGTTCCGGAAAAAATTCGCCGGCTCGGGAATGCTCTTCTACACCTCGGTCGCGAGCCTCATCATGCCGTCGATCGTCGTCTCGCTCGGCATCGGGCTGCAGTTCCGGCTGATCGACACCGCTTTGAAGACGCTGCTCGAAGGCGCGGGGCTCGGCAGCTGGCTGGAAGGCTACGGCACCGCGATGGGCCTCTATTCGTCGGCCCTCGGCGCCCACCTCACCTGGACGCTGCCGTTCGGCCTGCTCATCATGCTGGCGGTCTTCAATCGATTCAACCCGGCCTTCGAGGAGGCCGCGGCCGATCTCGGCGCGACGCCCTGGCAGAGCTTCAAGCACGTCGTGCTGCCGTTGATCGCGCCGAGCCTGGTGGGCGTCGGCATGTTCGGCTTCACGCTCAGCTGGGACGAGATCGCCCGCACCTCGCAGGCCATCGGCGACGAGAACACGCTGCCGCTGGAGCTCCAGGGCCTCACCAGCACCGTCACCACGCCGGCGATCTACGCGCTCGGCACGGTCACGACGGTCGTCTCGTTCGCCGTCATGGGCGGCACGCTCGTGCTGATCCGCTTCCTCGGCCGGCGCAAGTCCGGCGCGCGTCCTGCCGGCTGACAGGGTCTAGACAAAATCAATCATGACCCGCCAGTCTACGCAGCAGCATA
>CAZZWY010000504.1:0-3471 GCA_964657785.1 uncultured Acetobacteraceae bacterium | reverse complement strand
CGCAGGTCCAACCTTTGACGTCATCAACGATGGCCGTCACGCGGCGGCAGGAACGAACAGACATTCGATACGACGCGGCTCGATGCTGGTGACGAGCAACCGTTCGGTGGCCGAGTGGGGCGGCGTGTTCGGCGACGCCGTCGTGGCAACGGCCATCCTCGATCGGCTGCTGCGCCACAGTCACGTGATCACGATCCGCGGCGACAGCTACCGCCTGCGAACACCGCAACTCAAACCGATTGATCAACAACCGGGGGTCCACTCTCAATGTCGCCGGGGGGTCAGTTCCTGATGTCGCTTTACAGCCTGCACGAGACAGGTCAACAAGCCACGCGGTAAGAAATGTTTGCGCATGGCGGGCCTCGGGTGAGACAAGGGTTCCGCTCAGCCTCGGCGCGCTTTCCGGCGGACGAAGAGCAAGGCGACGAGGCCCGCACCGGCCAGGCCGAGACTGTCGGGCTCGGGCACCGTCGTGACCGGGGTTGGCAGCAAATCGAGCGTCAGAAAGCCGTTGCCGGCGTTGACGCCGCTCAGCAGCAGGCGGTCGGCGTTGGCCAAGCCGTTGGTGTACGAGCCGCCGCCGCCGCCGAATCCCTAGGCGCGAAGCCGAAACAGTTCTTTGCAGTTGCTGCTTTTTGTTCAGCTCGGGCGAGGAAGTCAGCGTCGTCCGATCGGCCGCAGCGCGGCGTCGAGCGGCATCAGGTTGGAGGTGGGTGGATCGATCAGGCGGCGCAGCCGGATGGTCGCGGTGGAGCCCGGTGCGTCTGAATCGCCGGTCCAGTGCACCATCGGATCGCCTTCGGGCGCGAACCGGCTCTGCGCGCGCAGCCGCCGGCCGTAGAGGACGCGGATCGCGGCCGTGACCTCGCTGATCGTCGTGCAGCCGCTCACTTCCGCATGCAGGCCGCCCGGCAGCTCGATTGCGTCCAGTCCGGCCGCCGCCGCCTCTGGCATGACCGCATCGATCGGGATCGCGCAGTCGTAGCGCTGGTGGCGCGCAGGCGTCACTGCAGGCAGGTCGTAGAGCAGGCCCGCCCGGCGGCGCGCCGCCACCAGCGTCGGCGGCAGATCGGCGATGAAACGTCGCCAATGGGCGTCGAAATCCGGTCCGAAGAAGCGGCGCGCCAGTGCCGGCTCCGCGGGGCGCTCGACGACGCGCACGATCGACTCGGCGGGCGAGACCTCGCCGCCGGGTGGCGCCTGCCGCAGGCGTTGGATCAACTTGCTGGGCGACGCACCGTGCTGGCGGCGGAAGGCGCGATTGAAGGCGGGCTGCTTGTCAAAGCCGAACTGCGCGACGACGCCGAGCGGCGCCGGATCGAACAGCAATCGGCTCACGACGTGATCGAGCCGGATGCGGCAGCCGTAGGCGGCGCTCGTCGGGCCGAGCCCGGCCGCGAACTGCCGCGAGAAGTGCGCGGGCGACAGGCCGACGCGCCCGGCCAGCACCTCGATGCCCGCGGCATCGCCTTGTTCCAGCTCCAGGATGCGCATGGCCGTGCGGATGGCCGGTGGCACTCGCAAGGCGTCGAACTCGGACGCGGGCTCTTGCGCGTCTTTCGCTCGTCCGGCGACCCTCAACTCGCGCCCATCCATTCACCTTTCGTCAAAGCAGCTTGTCCAGCGGCAGCTCCCGCAATCTCTTGCCCGTCGCGTCGTAGATCGCGTTCGCGACCGCGCCGCCGGTGCCGGAGATGCCGATCTCGCCGACGCCGTGCGCCCCCAATCGGCGCGTGCGGATCGGCGATGTCGGTCAAGACACGTCGATTTCGGGCACGTGCAGGTGCAGCAACACATGGTCATCGGCCAGGCTCGGGTCATGATGCGGCCGCTGCGTTCGTCGAATTGCATTTCCTCCATCAGCGCCAGACCGAGCCCCATGACGATACCGCCGCGGAACTGGCTCGCCGCCGTTTCTTCGAATCGGTCGTCACCACCCGGAAACGCCGGCGCTTGTGGCTTTGCAGCCCCTGCTCGCATCACGCGGACCACCCGCTTTTCGTTGACCGCTCGGCCCTGCGCTTCGCGGACCTCGGCGGTCATGCGGCGGCGTCCGTCGCAGCCTCGATGCCGGCGTTGCACCTGGCGCACCTGCGCGATTAGCTTTTCGTCGTCCTGCGCCCGCTGGGAGGGCCCCCGAACGCGCGCCGCGTTGAACTCGCTGCGTGAGACCGACAGCAGCTCGCACATCGGCGCCGTCGAATACTCTTGTCAATGCTTTTCGATCCACGCGTACTTCACATCGACTCCCTCGCAAAGTACGCCGCCGCTCTTTTTAGGATCTCCTTCTCGAGCCGCAGCTTGGCGTTCTCCTGCCGCAGACGGCTCAACTCGGCTTCGAGCTCGGACGCCGGCACAGCCGGCCCCCGCTTGACGATCTCCTCGCCCTTCCTGGCGGTACACCCAGTTCGCCAGCGACTTGTTGGACATCTCGAGCGAGCGCGCAACCGCCGCGACCGACCGCTCGCCCCGTCTTTCACGATTCGGCCGGTGAATGCCGGGCCGCGCCTGAAGGCAAGGGCGCGACCGCCGAACGCAATGCGGCGCGGCTTTACCTTCTCGCAAATGCCGTCAGTCATGCCGACACCTTGGCCGTGCAAGCTCGTGGCTTCCCAAGAGACCCCCACCGATGCGAGCCCTGTTTGCCTTCACCTGCGCCGTTCTCGGCGCACATGTCCAGATGTCGGCCACACCGAATGAGTGTCCCGGAACCTGCGCCGCCGAGGGACGGGCCCAGGCCGCCGTGCGCCGACCGGGCAAGCCCGGGGGGCCGGGCCTGCGGCCTGCCACCGAGCGCCGGGCCGCCCTGCCGGCCTCGCGGTACCGAGGGTGCGTCTGAAGGTCGCCATCGCGACAGCGGCGCTGATCGCGGTGGTGGGGGGAGTACCGGCCCAGGCACGTCCCGCGGGCGCGGCCGCGGCGCAGCGCAAGAGCACGATGGACTTCGTCGACGCCGACGTCGAGGCGGTGGCGCGGGTGATGGCGTCGCTGCTCGGCAAACCCGTCTTCGTCGACCCGCGCGTCAAGGGCAAGCTGAGCCTCTCCACCCAGGAACCGGTGACCGATGCCCAGGCCTATGCGCTCTTTCTGTCCTCGCTCCGCGGGATGGGCTGGGCGGTGGTCGAGGCGGGTGGGCTCATCAAGGTCGTGCCCGAGGCCGACGCCAAGCTGCAGGCCGGTGCGTTTCCCGGGCCGGCGACCCACCGCAGCGACACCGTGGTGACGCAGGTGTTCAGGCTGCTGCACGAAACCGCCAACAACGTGCTTCCCGTGATCCGGCCGCTGATCGCGCCCAACAACACGATCAACGTCAGTGCCGGCAGCAACGCGATCGTCATCACCGACTACGCCGACAACATGGCCCGCTTCGGCACCCTGATCGCCGCGCTCGACGTGCCGAGCGCAACCGACGTCGAGGTGATGCCGCTGCAGCATGCGATCGCCGGCCAGTTGGCGGCCGTCGTGCTGAAG
>CAZZWY010000503.1:0-3490 GCA_964657785.1 uncultured Acetobacteraceae bacterium | reverse complement strand
CGCCGGTCCGCACGGCGAAGCCTTCGCGTACAAGACCGTCAACACCGACGTCCTCGGCTGGATCCTGCAGCGCACGACCGGCGTGGGGCTGAGCGAGCTGCTGCACCAGCGCCTCTGGGGCCGGCTCGGTGCCGAGCAGGACGCCTGCCTCATGGTCGACGCCACCGGCACCGAGTTCGCCGGTGCCGGCCTCAACTGCGCCTTGCGCGACCTGGCTCGTTTCGGCGAGATGCTCCGCCTGGACGGCCGATGGTTCGGCCATCAGATCGTCCCGCGGGCGGCGATCGACGACATCCGCGCCGGGGCCGACCCGGCGCACTTCGTCAAGGCGGGTTACACGACGCTGCCCGGCGCGAGCTACCGCGACATGTGGTGGGTGCTGCACAACGAGCACGGCGCGTACTGCGCCCGCGGCATCCACGGGCAGGGCGTCTACATCGATCCGGCGGCGGAGATGGTGATCGCACGCTTCGCGTCGCACCACATCGCCGGCAACCTGGGCATCGACCCGATGACCTTGCCGGCCTACCACGCGCTGGCCACGCACCTGCTGCGGGGCTGAGCGGTCCCTCGCCGCTCAACCTTCGCTGGGCGCGAAGACGCGCAGGCGGTGGCCGTCGGGGTCGAGGGCGACGAAGGTATAGCCGAAATCCATCCGTGTCGGCGGCTGGAGGATCGCGACATCGCGGGCGGACCAGTCGCGGTGCAATCGCGAGACGGTGTCGTCGCTGTCGACCGAGAAGCCGATCTCTGTGCCGCCGGCCGCGCTCGCGGGCGGCTGCACGTCGTGCGTGGCCCAGAGGCCGAGCATCGCGCCGCCTTCGAGCGCGAACATCGCGAAGTTGGCCGACGCTTCGACCGGGGGCTTGCCGAGCAGCTCGGCATAGAAGTCGGCGCTGGCGGCGGGGCTCGCGACGTGGATCAGGGTGCAGTTCGGATCGGGCATGGCGGTTCTCCGGGTGGGACGGCGGTGTGCCGTCGTGCCGTGACCTTAGGCGCGGTGCCTGCCAGTTCCTGTCAGCAGTGCGCTGCCCGCGGAGGAAGGACCTCAGTCGGGCGCGGCGATGCCTTCCCGCTGCCGCCAACGCGCCAGCAGGGTTTCGCGTCGCTCCGGAAAACGGCAGCCGGTGCCTTCCAGCGCGACGATCCGGTCGCTCCGGAAGTGCCGGACCGCGGCACGCCGCTCGCACCAGGCGACGAGGACGCGGACGCGGTCGAAGTAGCCGAGCGCGAAGGGCCAGACCGTCCGCGTGGTTTCCGCGGCGCCCGCATCGCGGTAGCGGATCACGAGCTTGTGCTCGCGGCGGATCGCCTGGCGCAGCAGCGGGAGAAACGGCTCGTCGAGGGTCTTCGCGGTCGACGGCCCGACGAGCAGCGCAGCCGTGTCGAGCTCGCGCCGGCGTTCGGTGGGAACGACCGCGGCGATCTTCGCCAACGCGTCGATCGCGGCGGCCCGCAGGCCGACGTCCCCGCGCGCCGCGACCCACCGAAAGCCGAGCGCCAGCGCGTCGATCTCGTCCGACGTGAAGCTCAGCGGCGGCAGGACCGTGCCCGGGCGCAGCACGTAGCCGAGGCCGGGCGCGCCGTCGAGGTGGAGACCCTGCGCCTGCAGCGTCGCGACGTCGCGGTAGAGCGTACGCAGGCTGACGCCGAGCTCGGCCGCGATCGCCTCGCCGGTCACCGGCCGCCGATGGCGCCGCAGCATCTGCAGCAGATCGAGCAGCCGTTGCGAGCGCGACACGGGTGCGGACCCCGACCGCCGGTGTCAGCGCCGCAGCGCCGTCACAGCACCTCGGACGCGAAATCGGCCAGCCGCGAGCGTTCGCCGCGGGCGAGCGTGACGTGGCCCGAATGCGGCCAGCCCTTGAAGCGGTCGACCGCGAAGGTGAGGCCCGAGCTGCCTTCGGTGAGGTAGGGCGTGTCGATCTGCGCGAGGTTGCCGAGGCAGACGATCTTCGTGCCGGGGCCGGCGCGGGTGATCAGCGTCTTCATCTGCTTCGGCGTCAGGTTCTGCGCCTCGTCGATGATCACGAACTTGTTGAGGAAGGTGCGGCCGCGCATGAAGTTCAGCGACTTGATCTTGATCTTCGAGCGCACCAGGTCGTTGGTCGCGGCACGGCCCCACTCGCCGGCGCCGCCGTCGGTCTTCGAGAGCACCTCGAGGTTGTCGTCGAGCGCGCCCATCCAGGGGCTCATCTTCTCTTCCTCGGTGCCCGGCAGGAAGCCGATGTCCTCGCCGACCGGCACCGTCACGCGGGTGACGATGATCTCGGTGTAGCGGCGCTCGTCCATCACCTGGCTCAACCCGGCGGCGAGCGTCATCAGCGTCTTGCCGGTGCCGGCCGTGCCGGTGAGCGTGATGAAGTCGCACTCCGGGTCCATCAGCAGGTTGAGCGCGAAGTTCTGTTCCCGATTGCGCGCGGTCACGCCCCAGACGGCGTTCTTCTGGTGGGTGTACTCGCGCAAGGTTCGCAGCACCGCCGTCTTGCCGGTGATCTCGGTGACCTTGGCGTAGAGCGGCGCGGCGCCGGGCGCCTCGAGGTAGACGAACTGGTTGATCAGCAGCGCCGGCACCATGGGGCCGCTGATGCGGTAGTAGGTCAGGCCGCCCTGCTGCCAGCTCTCCATCGTCTTGCCGTGCTTCTCCCAGAAATCGGCCGGCAGCGGCAGGACGCCGGTGTAGAGCAGGTCGCCGTCGTCGAGCGTCTTGTCGTTGAAATAGTCCTCCGCCGGCAGCCCGAGCGCACGCGCCTTGATGCGCATGTTGATGTCTTTGGACACCAGCACGACGTCGCGGCCCGGTTGCTGGTCGCGCAGCGCCTGGACCACGCCGAGGATCTGGTTGTCGGCCTTGCCCTGCGGCAGGCCGGCCGGAAGCTGGACGTTGATCAGGTTCGTCTGGAAGAAGAGCTTGCCGCCGGCCTCGCGGTGGCCGGTGCGAGCGAGCGGCAGGCCTTCGGAGGCGCCCGAGGCGTCTCGCGTCGGCATGGTCGCGGCCAGCTGGTCGAGCTCCCGGCTCACCTGGCGGGCATTGCGCGAGACCTCGGTCATGCCGCGCTTGTGGCCGTCGAGTTCCTCGAGCGTGATCATCGGCAGGTAGATGTCGTGTTCCTCGAAGCGGAACAACGACGTCGGGTCGTGCATCAGCACGTTGGTGTCGAGCACGAAGAGCGTCGCCGGGCCGTTGCCGCGCGGCTTGGCCGCGCGCGTCTGCGGCGCGGCCGGCGGCTTGCGCGCGGGGGGTGACGGGGCGGCCTCGGGCGTGCGCAGGAGGAGCGCGGGCTCGGCAGCCTTGCCGGCGCCCTTCGCAGAGACCGGTGGCGCGATTGTCGGCGCGGTGTCGATCTCGACCACCGCGGTGGTCTCCGCGTCGGTCGCCACACTGGAGCGACGCGGGTCCTGTGCCCCGGCGGATCGGTTCTTCACGGCGCGCTTGCCCGGTGGCACGGCCGCGGACGACTCGAAATCGGCGAGGGCGAGGCGGGAGGCC
>CAZZWY010000502.1:0-3496 GCA_964657785.1 uncultured Acetobacteraceae bacterium | reverse complement strand
GCACCGGCAGCCACTCGGGCGCGACGAGGTAGCGCGAGCGGTAGGTGACGGTCGAGTCGCACAGGTCGAGCAGCCAGTCGAGCCCGTGGGCGCTGCCTTCGACCGTCGCGAGCTGCAGGGCCTGGCACAGGCTCGCCAGGCGTTCGACGCGCCGGCCGATCGAGAGGAAGCGCCAGCCGACGTTGCGCGTCATGCCGTCCAGCACGAAGCCGGAGAGCGTCACCATCGACGTGACCGCGCGGTCCAGCCAGGCGAGCGCGAGCGGCAGCCCGGCGCCGCGGCGGAAGATCGGGTCGCCGGTGAGCTGGTTCAAGGTGCGCCAGTTGTCGTCGGAGAGTCGGTCGCGCAGGTTGAAGGCGGAGCGGGACAGCTGCCGCAGGCATTCCGACACCGCCTCGTCCGGATGGGTCGCGGCCCGCAGCAGTGCCACGGCGGGGTCGTCGAGGTCGTCGATGAGCCCCATCGCGACGGCGAGCTGGATCGCCGGCGAGGCGCCGGTCGAATGGTCCTCGACATGATCCAGCAGGCCGGCGATGGCGACCCGCAGCGTCCGGATGACGCCGTCGCAGCGTTCGCCGTAGCGGCCGAACCAGTAGAGGTTCTCGGCCGCGCGCGACGGCAGGTTGGCGCGCGAGCTGATGAGGTCGTCGGGCCGGACGGTCGTGGAGATCAGCGAGAACGACGCATTCACCGGCGCGCTCGACAGCACCCAGGTGTCTTTCGAGCGGCCGCCGCGCTGCATCGCGATGACGCGCGAATCGCCGTCGCCGGCGATGCGCGTCAGGCCGCCGGGCATGACGCGGTAGCCGGAGGGCGTTGCGACGGTGAAGACGCGCAGGCCGACGGTGCGCGCGGCGAGCACATCGCGCCCGCCGGCCGACAGCGGATCGCGCGGGCGCAGGCCGGCGGCCGGACGGGCGCCGCGTTCGAGCACCGGCGCCTGCGACACGTGCACCCACTCCTGGGCCACGTAGCGCTGCGGTCGATGCGCGACCTTGGCACGCAGCGCCGCGCGCTGCTCGGCCGTCAGGTCGGCACCGAACACGGCCGGCTCCCGCGCCGAGCGCTCGAGCGGCTTGATGAGCAGCTTGTCGAGGCGGCGCCAGGCGTCGTCGAACGCCGCCGGCTCGCCGAGCCACCAGGTCGCGACCGACGGCAGCTTGAGCGGCTCGCCGAGCAACTGCGCGCTCAGCTTCGGCAGGTAGCCGAGCAGCGCGCCGGACTCGAGGACGCCCGAGCCGAGCGCATTGCCGATGAAGACCGTGCCGCGACGCGCACAGTCGGTGAGCCCGGCAACGCCGAGCGCCGAATCGGAGCGCAGCTCGAGCGGGTCGCAGTAGTCGTCGTCCTGCCGGCGCAGGATCGCGTGGACGCGCTTCAACCCCTCGACCGTCTTCATCCAGACACAGCCGCTGCGCACCGTCAGGTCACTCCCCTCGACCAGCGGAAAACCGAGATAGCGGGCGAGCAGGGCGTGCTCGAAATAGGTTTCGTTGAACGGGCCCGGCGTCAGCAGCACAACCAGCGGCGGCCCGTCGCCACGCGGCGCCCAGCGCAACAGCGAATCGCGCAACGCGGCGAAGAACGACGCGAGGTGCTGGACGTTCAGATTGCTGAACATCTCCGGAAAGACGCGCGAGACGACGAGCCGGTTCTCGAGCGCGTAGCCGGACCCGGAGGGCGCCTGGGTGCGGTCGGTCACCACCCACCAGCGGCCGTCGGGCGATCGGGCCAGGTCGGCGGCGTACTGGAAGAGATGGACGCCGCCGGGCGGCCGGACGCCCTGCACCGGGTGCAGGAACCCGCCATGGCCGAAGATGATCGCCGGCGGGATGGCGCCCGACCGCAGCAGGGTCTGCGGGCCGTAGATGTCGGCGAGGACGCGATTGAGCAGGTCGGCGCGCTGGGCGATGCCGGTCTCGATCTGCTCCCATTCGCCCGGCGCGAGCAGCAGCGGCAGCGGGTCGACTTCCCACGGCCGGTCGGCCCCCTTGGGGTCGGCGTAGACGTTGTAGGTGATGCCGTTCTCGCGGATCTCGCGTTCCATGAGCGAGAGCGTGTCGCCGATCTCGGTGCCGTCGCGGGCTTCGAGCGAGCGCAGGAAATCCGCCCAGTGCGGGCGCGGCTTGCCGGCCGCGGACAGAAGCTCGTCGTAGCGGCCTCCGAGCGCGGAATAACCGGAAAGCAGGGAACTCGGCATGCAGGTTCGAGGGGGCGTGTGGTTCGGAAGCCTGGGGAGACCGGGTGGAATCCGGGGGCGGAAGGGGTGGGAACGGCCGGCTAGCACCCTCGAGAAGGCTTCGGCTGACCCGTGGCGAAACGCCGTCTCAGTGTGTCACAGCCCGGCCACGCCGGGCGCGCTTGGTGGCGATCACGCCGCCCGGCGGGGCCCGGTCAGCGCGCTCGACAGGCCGAGCACGATGAGCGAGACGCCGCTGGCGAGGCCGCCCGCGCGGCGCAGTCCGGCGCCGGCGGCGACGCGTGCCGCGAGCGATGACGCGATCAGCGCATAGATCCCGTCCGTGAAGGCGGCGATCGCAACGAAGAGGCCGCCGAGCGCGACGGTCTGGCCGAGGACGTTTCGACCCGGATCGAGAAACTGCGGCAAAAACGCGGCGAAGAAAAGGGCCGTCTTCGGATTGAGCGCGGACACGATCAAACCGTCGAGCGCCAGCCGCCGTGGTGCCACGGACTGCCCCGCCGCCAGCGGTGCCGCGGCGTCGCGTCGCGCATGGCAGAGCGTTCGAACGCCGAGCCCGACCAGATAGGCCGCGCCGGCATACTTGACCAGCTCGAAGGCGCCGGCCCAGACGCTCAGGAGCGCGGCCAGACCGAGCGCTGCGCCGACCGCATTGAGCAGGTTGCCCGCGGCGACGCCGACGACCGACGCGACGCCCGCCGCACGGCCGTGCGCCAGGGTCCGGGTGACGATGTAGACCACGCCCGGGCCGGGCGTCACGGCGAGCAGCAGGCTCGCACCCATGAAAAGACCGAGCGAGCCGCCGCCCATGGCTCAGACGCCCACCGCGCGCCTCAGGTCGAGCGTGAACGGGAAGTTCGGGTTGCGCGCCTCGTCCTGCACCTTCATCGCGCCCGGCGTGTGGCCGGTGCGGAAGAAGCGCGCCAGGCGCCGCGCCTCGGCTTCCAGCACGTTGACCGGGAAAGTGTCGTAGCTCCGCCCCCCCGGATGGGCGACGTGGTACTGGCACCCGCCCATCGACCGGCCCATCCAGGTGTCGAACAGATCGACCACCAGCGGCGCCTGCACCGGGATGCTGGGGTGCAGCGCCGAAGGCGGGTTCCAGGCCCGATAGCGCACAGCGCCGACGAATTCGCCGACCTTGCCCGTCGGCTGCATCGGAATCTTGCGGCCGTTGCAGGTGAGGACATGCCGGTCGCCGACGAGGCCGGTCGCCTTGAACTGGATGCGTTCGACCGACGAATCGACGAAGCGCGTCGTACCGCCGGCGCCGCCCTCCTCGCCCATCACATGCCA
>CAZZWY010000501.1:0-3512 GCA_964657785.1 uncultured Acetobacteraceae bacterium | reverse complement strand
GGGGCGGGCTCGGGAACCCGCGCCGGCGGCGGCGCCTGCAGCACGACACGCGTGCGGTTCTGCGCGTACTGCACCTCGACGCTCTGCACCCGCAGCAGCGGCGCATCGAGCGGCTTGCCGTCGCTCACCAGCAGGAGCGGGTCGTTGGGGGCGAGCTGGGTCGACGTGCCGGCGAAATACAGCTCGCTGCGGGTCGAGGCCACCGGCTGCGGCTGCGTCAGCCGGATCGGCAAGGTGTTCCAGGCGGCGCGCGCCGAGAGCGCGTCCGAGGTCTCGAAGGTCTGCGGCGACGCGCCCGCCCCCGGCACGCTCTGCACCGGGCTGCCGGCAGCGATCTCGACACTCGGATCGGCCCCGGAATCGGTGACGGTGTAGGCCAGGAAGGCGGATGCGGCCACGCCGGGCCGGGGCGCATAGCCGATCAGTCCGGCGAGGGCCTGAACCGACCGATCCTCCACGGCGGTGCGCAGGAAGCCTTCGTTGGCGATGCGTTCCTGGTAGAAGCTCAGCACGTCGCCGACCAGCGCCCAGGCGTCGAGCATCGCGATGGCCGGATCGCTCGCGTCGCGCGTGGTGAGGCCGGCGAGCGGCGGTGCCGAGCCGGGACTGGCGTCGGCGGAGACGAAGCTGCCGAGCCGGTCCTTCATGGTCGCGAGGAAACTGCCGTGCGTGCCGACGCGATAGGCGAGCGCCGGCAGGCCCGGCCGGTTGCGCACCGACCGCGGCGTGGCATCGGCCGCGCCGCCGGCCTCGGCTGCGTCGTTGCAGGCATCGCATCCAGCGCTCATCGTCCACCTCGCGTCGTGATGACCAGGCGTCCGCGCTCGGGGACGCTCGGGTCGTTGTCGAGCTGCGCAATCTCGAGCGGGCCGATCGTCAGCACGCCGTGCTCGAGCTCGTCGTTCGGGCCGAGAAAGAGCCGCTCCAGCCGCGTCACGTCGACGCTCTCGACGCCGGGAATTCGCTGCGCCTGGTCGACCAGGCGGCTCACGTCGATCGACAGGCCGAAGCCGAGCCGGTCGGGATGGAAGAAGCCGAGGGCGCCGCCTGGCAGCGCTCGGGATCCGAGCGCGCTCAGGACCGCTTCCTTCACCTCGCCGGCGTGGTAGCCCCGCAGCACGTCGACGCCGATCGCGACGTCGAGCGGGACGTACGCCGCGGGGCCGACCAAGACCTCGTGGCCGATGCGCCGATATCGCTCCAGCAGGCCCTCGATCGCGTGCGCCAGGCGCGGCGACAAGGCCTCGCGGCCGAGCGGGTCGATGGCAACGTGCACCAGCGTGCGGCTGCCGCTCCAGCGCAGCGTGGCGGCGGCCCGCTGCACGCCGGCCTGGCCGCCGGCGAGGGCCGCATAGTCGTCGGCGGTGATGGCGCGCTCGAGGCGGGCCGGCAGGGCCGTGGGCGCCTTGCGCTTGATGTCGTCCACCGCCTCGGGGGCCGTGCCGCCGGCGGCCGGCAGCGGATTGCAGGGATTCACGCCGGCCACCGGGCCGGTCGCCAGCACGAGGTGCTTGAGCATCCGCGCGCCGACAGTGGCGGCCGGGCCGCAGCCGACGCGATAGTCGGCGAAGAAGAGCGCGCCGGCCGACGGCTCCGCGCCGCAGTCGCCATCGCCGAAGCGCAGGTGGGCCCTGCCGTCGTCGTCGATTTCGGCCACGAAGTGCCGGTCGGCCGGGCCGCTCTCGAGCAGGTCCGGCACCGCCCGCCAGTGCTGCACGCAGCGACGCAGGTCGGCGTGCAGCGACGCGACGGCCTGCGCCGGCAGCGGCGTGCCCGGGCCGGCATGGCGCAGCTGGTGCACGGTCGAGAGCGACAGGTGGCTCAGCAGATCCTGCAGCCCGGGAGACGACGTCTGCCGCGGCTGCAGCACGGCCGCCAGTTCGGCGGCGAGCCGACGCGGGTCGTCGAGATCGGCGACGAGAAAGAGCGGGCCGGTGCCGTCGCTCACGCCGGGAATGGCCCCGAGCGCGATCTGCGGCAAGGCGGCACGCGGGTCCTGCAGAAGCGCCGACGCCGCGGGCGCCGCCGCGTCGTACGCCGTGCGGAAGGTGACCGGGCCCGACTTCAGGCGCGGCCTGAAACGCCCCGCGGTCACGTTCGACGCGGTGGCCTCGCCATCGGGGTCGCAACGCGGCGCGCTGCCGAGGCGCGGCACGACCTCGTCGACCACTTCCCGCGCGATGCGGCGCCCGTGGTCGGCGAGCACGAGATTGCCGCAGGCCGCACTCAGGTCGGTGCCCGACGCCGGGCCGAGCGCCGCGCAGCCCGGCGCGGGACCGACCGTCGAGATCGTCAGCGCGAAGGGCAAGGCATCGGCCGCCGCCCATTCGATCCTGACGATGCGCAGGTCGTAGAGCGGGTCCTCGTCGGGGACGACCGAGGTGAGCCGCACCACGTGCCGGCGCGCCGGGTCGGCATCGGCGAGTTCGCCGGTGACGGGGCTGCGGACCTCCTGCAGCAGCACCGCATCGCCGACCGCGAGGGCGCGCAGCGGCCGCTCGCTGCCTGCCGCGCTGTCCGGCGGCATGTCGATCAGCGCGGCGCTCGTCGAGCCTTGCGGCAAGACGAAGTGCGCACTGCCCCAGGCGTGGATGCGCATCGTGCCGAGCGCCGCCACGACCGCGATCGGCTGCTCGGTCATCGGCTCGAACTCGACATAGCGGTCCGCCGGGACGTGGGCGAGCACCTCCGCGCCCACGGCGCCCGCGTCGGCGGGAAGCCGGTCGGTCCAGGCGCTCACGATGCGCAGGTCGCGCGGGTGCTCGACGGTGAAATCCCGGGCGCTCGCGATCCAGACCCAGGCGCGCGCGTTGCAGCCTTCGTGGATGCGGTAGTCGACGAGCCGGGCGTGACGCCGAACCGAGATGCGGCGGCGCGCTGTCTGCAGGTAGGCCTCGGTCGCGACCGCGTCCTGCTGGTAGCTGAGATGGTCGCCGGTGTAGGCGAGCAGCTCGACCAGCGCCACGCCGAGGTCGGGCAGGTGCGTCTCGCCCCAGCCCGGCATCACCAGCGACAGCCGGTTCAGGATGAGTTGGCGAAAGCTCGCGAAGTCCTTGGCGAGGTAGTCGACGTCGGGCTCGTCGAACACGGTGGCGGCCCGACCGCTCGCGGGCCGGCAATCGAGCCCGGCGTCCCGCTCGCGCAGGCGAACCTCGATCGACGAACAGATCGGATCGAACCCGGGCAGCGGCGACTCGGTCGGCTGGCCGTCGGCCGCCTGCACGAGGCGCACGGTGTAGGTCGAGAAGTCGCCCTCGCGGTCGAGCCGCAGCAGCAGGCGCGCCGGGCGGTCCGGGGCGTCGGGTTCGACATGGAGCTGCGTCACGCGCAGACCACGGACGCGCTCGCCGCCGTCGATGCGCACGTTCTGCGGCCCGAGCGGCTCGGCGAGCGGCTGGAAGAGCCGCAGGTGCAAGGTGAGCGGCTCGCGGCCCGGCTCGAGGTCGTCGATGCCGTTCAGGCCCTTGCGCCGCACATCGTGGCGGCGCTGGTCGTCCATGAAGAGGCGGGTG
>CAZZWY010000500.1:0-3521 GCA_964657785.1 uncultured Acetobacteraceae bacterium | reverse complement strand
AGCGGCGGCGCCACGCCCGCAGCGGCGCCGCGGGCTCGCGCCGCTCGAGCCCGTCGGTCCCCGAACGCGCGGCCTGCTCGGCGCGGCCTTCTTCGTCCTCTTCGTGGCGGCGTGGTCGTTCTTTACGCTCGGCGGCTTCGTCTCGCCGACCTTCCTCGCCAGCCCGACGACGATGCTGCACGAGGCGGTGCTGCTCTTCACCGAGTTCCACTTCACGCAGGACATCGCCGTCACCGTCTGGCGCGTCTTCGGCGGCTTCGCGATGGCGAGCGTGGTCGCGGTGCCGCTCGGCATCGCAATGGGCACCTGGAAAGGCGTCGAAGCGTTCTTCGAGCCGTTCGTCTCGTTCTGCCGCTACCTGCCGGCCTCGGCCTTCATCCCCTTGCTGATCCTCTGGGCCGGCATCGGCGAGGCGCAGAAGCTGCTCGTCATCTTCATCGGCTCGGTGTTCCAGGTGACCTTGATGGTGGCGGTGACCGTCGGCAGCGCGCGCCGGGATCTGGTCGAGGCGGCCTACACGCTCGGCGCGACGAACCGCGGCATCGTCCTGCGGGTGCTGATCCCGGGGGCCGCCCCCGGCATCGCCGAGACGCTCCGCCTGGTGCTCGGCTGGGCGTGGACCTACGTCATCGTCGCCGAACTGATCGGCTCGTCGTCGGGCATCGGCCACATGATCAGCGACAGCCAGGCGCTCCTCAACACCGGGCAGATCATCTTCGGGATCATCGTGATCGGGGTGATCGGGCTGGTCTCCGACCTGGCCTTCAAGACGCTCAATCGGCGGCTCTTTTCCTGGAGCACGCTGTGACGAACCAGCTCTCGATCCGCGGCGTGTCGCGCACCTTCCTCGGGCCGCGCGGCCAGCGCACGCAGGCGCTGCTGCCGATCGACTTCGAGGTGAAGGCGAACGACTTCGTCACCATCCTCGGCCCGTCCGGCTGCGGCAAATCGACCCTGCTGCGCATCGTCGCCGGCCTCGACCGCCCCACCGCCGGCCGCGTACTGCTCGACGGCCAGCCCGTCGACGGCCCGGGCGCCGACCGCGGCGTGGTGTTCCAGAGCTACACCCTTTTTCCGTGGCTCAACGTCGAGCGCAACATCCGCTTCGGCCTGCGCGAGCGGGGCCTCGGCGACGCCGAGCAGGCCGAGCGCAGCGCCTACTTCATCGACAAGGTCGGCCTGCGCGGGTTCGAGCACCACTATCCGAAGCAGCTCTCGGGCGGGATGCAGCAACGCACCGCGATCGCCCGGGCGCTCGCCAACGACCCGAAGATGCTGCTGCTCGACGAGCCCTTCGGCGCGCTCGACAACCAGACGCGCGTGCTGATGCAGGAGCTGCTGCTCGGCATCTGGGAATCTGCCCGCAAGACGGTGCTCTTCGTCACCCACGACATCGACGAGGCGATCTTCATGGCCAACCGCGTCGCGGTCTTCAGCGCTCGTCCGGGCCGCATCAAGACCGAGATCGCGGTCGACTTTGCGCACCCTCGCCCCTACACGATCAAGACCTCGCCGGAATTCATGGCGATCAAGGCCCGGCTGACCGAAGAAATCCGCGCCGAATCGATGGCGGCGGCGCATTGATGGACGCCAGCGCGGCGAACCTCGAGAAGGCGGCTCCGGCCGGTGCGGCGCCTGCCGCCGTCGCGCTCTACGCCCAGATCAAGGCCTTCATCACGCAGAAGATTCAGGCCGGCGCCTGGCCCGCGGGGCACCGCCTGCCGTCCGAGAGCGAACTCGTGGCGCTGTTCGGCGTGGCCAGGATGACCGTCAACCGGGCGCTGCGCGAGCTGGTGGAGCAGGGCCGCATCGTGCGGGTCGCCGGCGTCGGCAGCTTCGTCGCCGACGTCAAGCCGCAGTCGACCTTGTTGCGGATCGCTCACATCGCTGTGGAGGTGCGGGCGCGCGGCCACGACTACCGTTGCGATTGCCGCGTCGCCGAACGCGTCGCGGCCGCGCCCGACGTCGCCGTCTGGCTCGACTTGCGGCCCGGTGAATCGGTGTTCCACGCCGTCTGCCTGCATCTCGAAAACGACGTGCCGGTGCAGCTCGAGGACCGCTACGTCAACCCCGCCGTCGTGCCCGACTTCCTCGACCAGGACTTCGCCCTCGTGTCGCCGAGCGAGTACCTGGTCAGGCACATCCCGTTCGACGAGATCGAGCACCTCGTCGACGCCGTGCTCCCGCAACCGGGCCAGGCACGCCAGCTCGCGATGCCGGCGAGCGAACCCTGCCTGCTGTTGACGCGCCGCACCTGGACCCGCGGCGTGCCGGTCACGATGGTGCGCTGCCTGCACCCCGCAGCGCGTTATCGCCTCGGCAGCCGCTTCCGGTCGGACGGCAATCCGTCCTTCGGTTGACGCCGCCGACCCTCGCCCAAGGACGCAACGACATGAGATCCTCCCCCGACCAGACCGCTGCGGTGCTGCTGACGCCCGGCGACGTCGATCTCGCGACGCTGCGTCGCATCCATGCCGGCGAGGTCCGCCTGGCGCTCGCCGACTCGGCCCGTGCCGGCCTGGACCGGGCCCGCGCCACCGTGCAGCGCATCGTCGACTCGGGCGAGGTCGTCTACGGCATCAACACCGGCTTCGGCAAGCTGGCGCAGACCATCATCCCGACCAGTCGCCTGGCCGAGCTGCAGCGCAACCTCGTCCTCTCGCACAGCGCCGGCACCGGCGAGCCGCTGGCGCCAGGCGTCGTCCGGCTCGTGCTCGCGACCAAGGCGGTGAGCCTCGCGCGCGGCCATTCCGGCGTGCGGCCGGAGATCGTCGACGCCTTGCTGGCGCTCGCCAACGCCGGCCTGCTGCCGCGGATCCCGTCGAAGGGCTCGGTCGGCGCCTCGGGCGATCTGGCACCGCTGGCGCACCTCGCGTGCGTGCTGATCGGCGACGGCGAGGTCGGCACGCCCGAAGCCGAGACGATTTCGGGCGCGGCGGCGCTCGGCCGGCTCGGTCTGGCGCCCTTCGTTCTCGGGCCGAAGGAAGGGCTCGCGCTGCTCAACGGCACCCAGGTCTCGACGGCGCTGGCCCTCGCCGGCCTCTTCGGCGCCGAGGACGTGTTCGCCGCCGGGCTGATGGCCGGTGCGCTGTCGCTCGAAGCGGTCCAGGGGTCGATCAAACCCTTCGACGCCCGCATCCACGCCGCTCGCGGCCAGCCCGGCCAGATCGCGGTCGCCGGCGCCGTGCGCGCGCTCCTCGAGGGCAGCGAGATCGTGCCCTCGCACGCCGATTGCGGGCGCGTCCAGGACCCGTACTCGATCCGCTGCGTGCCGCAGGTGATGGGCGCCTGCCTCGACAACCTCGCCCATGCGGCGCGCGTCCTGCAGGTCGAGGCGAATGCGGCCTCCGACAACCCGCTGGTGTTCGCCGGCGAGGACGGCCTCGGCGACGTCCTCTCCGGCGGCAACTTCCACGCCGAGCCGGTGGCCTTCGCCGCCGACATCATCGCGCTCGCGCTGTGCGAAACGGGCTCGATCGCCGAACGCCGCATCGCCATGCTGATCGACCCGGCGCTGTCCG
>CAZZWY010000499.1:0-3523 GCA_964657785.1 uncultured Acetobacteraceae bacterium | reverse complement strand
AACAAGTACTTCGCCGACGTCGTCAAGTACCAGGTGCCGAGCGGCCTGCCCGCGGCCGAGGAGGCCGAGATCCAGCGCCTCGTCCTGCAGGCCTACCGCAGCCTCGGCTGCCGCGGCTGGGGCCGCGCCGACCTGATGATCCGCGCCCGCGACCGCCAACCCTTCCTGCTCGAGATGAACACCTCCCCCGGCATGACGACGCATTCGCTCGTCCCGATGTCGGCCCGCGCGACCGGCATGAGCTTCGAAGCGCTCTGCGTCGAGATCGTCGCGCAGGCGTCGCTGGATTCGACCGCATGAGCTCCAGCGCGCCCGCCCGCCCCGCGCTCGCCGCCGACATCCGGCTCATGAACGCGACCGCGACCCTGATCGGCACGCTCGGCGTGCTCGTGCTCGTTGCGACCGCGCTGCTCTGGATCGCGCGCCAGCCGGTGTTCGCGGTCAAGAGCATCCGCATCGTCGGCGATCTGGCGCACAACAGCGTGCTGACGATCCGCGCCAACGCGACGCCGCGGCTGGCCGGCAACTTCTTCACGATGGACCTGGCCAACGGTCGTCGGGCATTCGAATCGGTGCCGTGGGTGCGGCAGGCGCTGCTGCAGCGGGTCTGGCCGAACCAGCTCCTCGTCAGGCTCGAGGAACACCGGCCGGTCGCCCTCTGGGCCGATGCCGCCGGCAGCGACGACGAGGCCGACAAGCTGGTCAACAGCTTCGGCGAGGTCTTCGAGGCCAACCTCGGCGATGTGGAAGACCAGGCCCTGCCGACCTTGCGCGGCCCGGCCGGCGCTTCGCCGCATCTGCTCGCGATGCTGGGCCGGCTGCAGCCGGTGCTGGCGAAGCTGGATGCGCACATCCAGACGCTCGAGCTCTCCGGCCGCGGATCCTGGCGAGTGGCGCTCGATTCGGGCTCGCAGATCGAGCTCGGCCGCGGCAGCGATGCCGAAGTCGTCGAGCGCACGCAGCGCTTTGCCGACACCCTGCCGGCGGTCACGCGCCGCTACGAGCGACCGCTCGCACACGCCGACCTGCGGCACAACGAAGGCTATGCCGTGCGGCTCAAGGGCATCTCGACCACCCCCGACCCTCTGGTCCGGCCGACGAAGAAATAGGACACCGGGAACATGCCCAAGGACCACAAGGATCTCGTCGTCGGCCTGGACATCGGCACGGCCAAGATCATGGTCGTCGTCGCCGAAGTGATGCCGGGCGGCGAGCTGCGCATCGCCGGCCTCGGCAGCGCGCCGACGCACGGCTTGAAGCGCGGCGTCGTCGTCAACATCGACGCGACGGTGCAGTCGATCCAGGCGGCGCTCAAAGAGGCCGAGATGATGGCCGACAGCAAGATCACGCGCGTCTACACCGGCATCACCGGCAGCCACATCCGCGGCCAGAACTCGACCGGCATGGTGATCGTGCGCGACAAGGAAGTGACGCCGGTCGACGTGGCGCGCGTCGTCGAGACCGCCAAGGCGATCAACATCCCGAACGACCAGCGGCTGCTGCTCGTCGAGCCGCAGGAGTTCGTGATCGACGGCCACGAAGTCAAGGAGCCGATCGGCATGTCGGGCGGGCGGCTCGAGGTCAAGGTGCACATCGTGACCGGGGCGCAGAGCGCGGCCGAGAACATCGTCAAGTGCGTGCGCCGCTGCGGGCTCGAGGTCGACCAGCTCGTGCTGAACCCGAGCGCGTCCAGCCATGCGGTGCTCACCGACGACGAGAAGGACCTCGGCGTCGCGCTCGTCGACATCGGCGCCGGCACGACCGACGTGGCGATCTTCACCGACGGTGCGATCCGCCACACCGCGGTCATCCCGATCGCCGGCGACCTGATCACCAGCGACATCGCGATGGCGCTGCGCACGCCGACCAAGGACGCCGAGGAGATCAAGGTCCAGTACGGCGTCGCCAAGCAACTCCTCGCCGACCCGGCCGAGCAGCTCGAGGTGCCCGGCCTCGGCGACCGGCCGCCGCGCATGCTCTCGCGCCAGGCGCTCGCCGGCGTGATCGAGCCGCGCATCGAGGAGATCTACTCGCTCGTCCACCAGGTGATTCGCGAGAGCGGCTACGAGGAGCTGCTGTCGTCGGGGGTCGTCATCACCGGCGGCGCGGCGGTGATGCCGGGCATGGTCGAGCTCGGCGAGGACATCTTCCTGAAGCCCGTCAGGAAGGGCTTGCCGACCTACCACGGCGCGCTCTACGACATGGTCTCCAACCCGCGCTCGGCCACCGTCATGGGCCTGCTCGAGGAAGCGCGGCATGCCCGCACCCGCGGCGTTCGCGCGGCTCAGCAGGCGGGGTCGGTGAAGACCCTGTTCGGGCGGCTGCGGGACTGGTTCCTCGGCAATTTCTGACTCAGTTTCGAAGAAGAGCACGACCGATGAAGCACACCCATTCGCTGCTGCACGGAAACGAAGCCCACGGGCTCGCGCCACCGCGCGCAGGGCCCGCCCCCCCGGCAAGACGATCGACACACGACGACAAACGCAAATTTTTTCTGAACACGGCAACTGCAAGGACACGGAGATTCACATGGCCATCGAAATGATCGAAGAATTCAGCCAGGGCACCCAGATCAAGGTGATCGGGGTCGGCGGGGGCGGCGGCAACGCCGTCGAGCACATGATCACGCAGGGCGTGCAGGGGGTGCAGTTCGTCTGCGCCAACACCGACGCGCAGGCGCTCAACCGCTCGGCGGCGCACGACCTGATCCAGCTCGGCACGACCGGGCTCGGCGCCGGCGCCAAGCCGGAGGCCGGCAAGGCCGCGGCCGAAGAAGCGGTCGACCGCATCCGCCAGGCGATCGACGGCTCGCACATGCTCTTCATCACCGCCGGCATGGGTGGCGGCACGGGCACCGGCGCCGCGCCGGTGATCGCGCGCGTCGCGAAAGAGATGGGGATCCTCACGGTCGGCGTCGTCACCAAGCCGTTCGAGTTCGAGGGCAACCGCCGCATGAAGGCCGCCGACGCGGGGCTCTCCGATCTCGAGGCCAACGTCGACTCGCTGATCGTGATCCTCAACGACAAGCTGCTCGACGTGCTGGGCGACGACATCACGCAGGACCAGGCCTTCGCGCATGCCAACGACGTGCTGAAGAACGCCGTCGGCGGCATCAGCGACATCATCCACATGCCCGGCCTCGTCAACGTCGACTTCGAGGACGTGAAGACGGTGATGAGCGAACCCGGCAAGGCGATGATGGGCACGGCGCAGGCGAGCGGGCCCGACCGCGCGACCAAGGCGGCCGAAGCCGCGGTGGCCTGCCCGCTGCTCGAAGGCATCGACCTCTCGGGCGCCAAGGGCGTGCTGGTGCTGATCGCGGCGAACCGGCTGACCTTCAAGCTCGCCGAGAGCCGCAACGCGATGAACTGCATCCGCCGCTACGCCGCCGACGACGCCCACGTCATCTACGGCACGGCCTATGACGAGTCGCTCGGCGACCAGTTGCGCGTCACCGTGATCGCGACCGGCCTCTCGCCGCAGCGCCGCCAGCAGCAGTCGCCGATCAGCGTCGTTCACAGCA
>CAZZWY010000498.1:0-3528 GCA_964657785.1 uncultured Acetobacteraceae bacterium | reverse complement strand
GGCGCTGCTCGCGGTGGCCGCCGCCGCCGACATCGACGACGTGACGCTGCACTGGTTCGACGGCCCGCCGCGGCGGCAGGGGGTGCTCCGACTGATGCGCTTCGCGGAAAGCACGCGCTTCGCGAGTCCGTCGCTGCATGCGGAGTTGTTCGAGTCGGTGGACTTCACCGCGGGATGGCGGGGAACGACGGCGGAGCATCTCGCACACGCGACGCTCGAGGTCGAACCGTTGATGCGGCCTGCCTTCGCAATGCTGCGTCACCCGAAAGTCATGCGGCTCGCCCGCCTCGGCGGCGCGCACCATCTGCTCGGATTGCGAGCGGGCTACCTGCCCGCTGCGACCGCGCCGCACCTCGGCGCATTGAGCTCGACATTGCCGGCGGACGATGCGGCCCTCGCGGTCGGCCGTGCCTTCCAGCGGCTGTGGCTCGCTGCCGATGCCGAAGGCCTCGCGTTGCAGCCGATGGTCGCGTCGGCCATCCTGGCGTGGCAACGACCCGGCGACGATCCTGCGCGCATCAAGCTTCATGGGCATCTTCGACAGGGCTGGCAAGGTCTGGTGGGCACCACGCCTCCACTCATCGTTTTTCGCCTCGGACTGGCACGCGCACCGACGGCGATCGCCGGTCGCAAGCCTGTGGAACAGTACGTGGTCGCCCATTGACGACGTTCGACCGGCAGCGGGCCGGGTGATGACCGCTAGCGGAACGGATCGCTCGTCAGCCCGTTGAGCCTGAAGAAGAGACGCATCTCGTCGAGGTCAGCACGGTAACGACGCGGCAATGCGCGGCGCATCGCCTTCAACCGCTCGCGCAGTGCCGGGTCGAGACCCCGGGCCCGAGTACGGATCGACGTCAGCATCGGCACGAGGAAGGTCGAATAGACCGTCACGTGCTGCGGCAGGCGCACACGCGCCGCCGTCTGGAAGTCGCTGAGTTCGAACGCGGCGCGCAGCGACCGTTCGTAATCGAGCGTGAAGATGTGCGGCTGCGCATCCGCATTCATGTAGGCGAAGAAGATCACCGAGTGCAGCGACTTCAATCGCGTGAAGTCGGTCAGGTAGACGGCGCCATCCGGCTTCAGCAAACGCGTGATCTCGTCGAAGCACGCGTCGAGATGCTGCGTCGTCGGCAAGTGATGGAGCGCCATCGTGCTGATCACCGCGTCGGCGCTTCCGTCCGGCAGGTCGACCTTCGTGATGTCGCCGTGGACGAAACGGAGGTTCGTCAGCCCGAGCGAGGCGGCATGCCGGCGCGCGCTTTCGAGCATCGTCGCCGAGAGGTCGACGCCGCAGAACTGGATGCCGGGGTTGAGTTGCGCCACCTGCGCAAGTTGGGTCGCCGGGCCACAGGCCAGATCGACCACCGTCCTGCTGCCCTGGATCACGTCGGAGATGTGCGCGGTGTGGAACAGATACGACGCGGACATCACGCCATCGATCCGGCCGGCATGCGCATAGGACCGGACCTGCTCGTCGCTTTCCATCACGAGATCCGGCTCAGGTTCTCTCGGCAGGCTGCGCTTCGAAAGCGTCTCGCGGACAAGCGTGGGGAAGAGGCTCAAGCGCGGCATGGCGACGGGCGTTGGAATCGCAGCGGGATCGGAACCTCGAATGTTACTTGCGATTCCATCCGTCGAAGCCATGAAAAAAGGGGCCGAATGGCCCCTTCTCTCTTGCTTCCGCCCGCGACGACCGATCGTCGCGGGTTTCAGTCGATTCAGCTCTTGCGACGACGTGCTGCGACGCCCATGCCGACCAGCGCGATACCGAACAGGGCGACCGTGCTTGGCTCAGGAACGTTGGTGAAGTTGGCGACACCACCCGTGTTGTTCACGGCACCGTAAATACCCGATTGCGTGAACGAACCCGGCGTGTTGTTGAACGCGTCCAGGATGAACGTGTAGAACGGGTTCGGGTCCGTGAAGTAAGCCGAGTTGTACAGGAACGTCTCTTGCGAATTCAGGCTCACTCCCGTACCGCCGATGATCGCGGCCGTACCGTTGATCAGCGTGCCCGAAGCGATCACCAGATCACCCACACCAGCCGTGACGGTACCGCCCGAACCCGTTGCGGCAACCGGCGCATTGAAAACCGCCGCGCCAGTCGTGCCCTGCACGTGTTGGTCGATATGCAACTGGAACGACAAGGTGTCGAGCGCATAGTTGTTGACGTTACCGGTCGAACCGATGAAATGGTCGGTCAGGGTGAACGTGAAATACAGCTCGTAGCCGTCACCGTTCGGGTAGCCGGGGAAAGGCGAAATGAAGGGGGGCGAGTTGCCGCCGAGCAGGAAGCCGAGGACCTGGATATAACCCGTCGCGCTGGCCGTTGCGAAGTTGTTGCCGAACGTGATCAGTTCCGACGAGCTCAACACGAGCTGGTCAGCACGGACGCTCGTCGGCGCCGTCTTCGAGCCGGTGCCCTTCGGATCGAACGAGAATGCCGGCAGAGCGTTCGCGCTGGCGGCAGCCCCGAGAGTGGCGACCGTCACGGCTGCCAAGAGAAGTTTCTTAAAGGTGGTTTTCATACAATCTCCGGAGAGCAGGTTAGGTTTGGACCCTTCTCTATAAGCATTCGGCGTGCCAGATTTTTTTTTTGCTTGTTTTTCAATCACTTGAAATTCAATGCGGCCTGTGGCGCCCATGGCCTGTAAAGAATCTCGACGGCGCTTCCCGGCAGCCTCCGAGTGATTGGGCGGTGGGCCGTGCTGGGCTCGAACCAGCGACCAAAGAATTATGAGTTCTCTGCTCTGACCAACTGAGCTAACGGCCCGCAGGGAGAATTTTCGCCGATGCGGCGAACGATTGGGTCGCGGCCCGCGCCGGGACGACAAATAAAAAAGCGCACGGGGCGTGCGCTTTTCTTCCCGATCAAGCGCTTGCGCGCTCAGCTTCCTTCGAGGAACGACTTCAGCTTGTCGCTGCGGCTCGGGTGCCGCAGCTTCCGCAACGCCTTCGCCTCGATCTGACGGATGCGCTCGCGTGTCACGTCGAACTGCTTGCCGACCTCTTCGAGCGTGTGGTCGGTGCTCATCTCGATGCCGAAACGCATCCGCAGCACCTTGGCTTCGCGCGGCGTCAGGCTGTCGAGCACGTCCTTGGTGACGTCGCGCAACGACGCGTAGAGCGCCGCGTCGGCCGGGGCCAGCGTGTTCTGGTCCTCGATGAAGTCGCCGAGATGCGAGTCGTCGTCGTCTCCGATCGGCGTCTCCATGGAGATGGGCTCCTTGGAGATCTTCATGATCTTGCGGATCTTGTCTTCGGGCATCTCCATCTTCTCGGCCAGCGTCGCCGGATCGGGCTCGGCGCCGGTCTCCTGAAGGATCTGCCGGCTGATCCGATTCATCTTGTTGATCGTCTCGATCATGTGGACCGGGATGCGGATGGTCCGCGCCTGGTCGGCGATGGAGCGCGTGATGGCCTGCCGGATCCACCACGTGGCGTACGTGGAAAACTTGTAGCCGCGACGGTATTCGAACTTGTCCACGGCCTTCATCAGGCCGATGTTGCCTTCCTGGATCAGGTCGA
>CAZZWY010000497.1:0-3529 GCA_964657785.1 uncultured Acetobacteraceae bacterium | reverse complement strand
GGACCGAGATATTCGACGTTGTGGCCTGGGCCGAGGAGTAGCTGCAGGACTTCGCGGACCCGACGACCGGATCGCCGAAGGTGGCGTTGGAGCACACGACGCTGCCCGTGTACGTCCCGGTCTTGAAGTTCGTCGACGTGCCGTAGCGAACCGTCCGCGTACCGGAGAACGTGCAGGTCTGACCTTCGCTCGCGCACGGGGTCCAGGTGTCGAGCGTCGCGGCCTCGGTCGAATACCAGCACGCCTTCGCGACGCCCGGCGCCGGGTCGCCGAAAACGGCGCTGGTGCAGGCGGTTCGATTGGTCAGCACCTGGGTCACACCGAGGGTCGTCGAGCCGAAGCGCACGAGGCGGCTACCGGTGAAGACGCAGGTGCCGCCCTCGGCAGCGCACATCGCCCAGACCGACGCGTCGAATGCCAGCGCGGTGGGCATGGCGGCGTAGGAACAGCTCTTGGCGGCGCCGCTCATCGGGTCGCCGAAGACCGCGTTCGAACAGGCGGTGCCGCCCGTGATCGTGCGCACGACCCCCGTCAGCGCCGTGCCGTAGCGGACCTGCTTGGTGCCGGTGAATGCGCAGGTCTGCCCCTCCGCAGCGCAGACCGTCCAGGCGGTGTTATCCGTCGCGACCGGCGTCGACTGGGCCGTCGTGCCGGTGGCGGCCAGCGCCACCATGCGCTGATCCCCGGTGGCGCCCGACACGTCCGCCGCCGTGACCGGGTCGGCATCCGCACCGCCACCGCAGGCGCTCAGGAGCATCGCACCCACCAGCACCGCGGCACGAACGCGCAGGCGCCGTGCGATCGAGGCTGCGGCCAGGAACCCGCGCGAGACCGGATAATCGCCGGCATGGATCGAGGACTGCCGACGCGGCAGTGCCTCTTTCGATTCCACCGCGTCCATGTTCAAAGGAAGTTTCATCGTTCGTTTCCGCCAACCGTCGTGTCCCGTCAGGGGCCACATGAAACGATATCGGCCGAGCGTGTCAAAGCAGGAGTCGCGCCGATGGGCATAAAAGCACGGGGTGGGCGTGACTTTTCGGGTCCTGGGCAAGAGCGTCCCGGCCTGCCGGCGGCGGTGTCGATCGGCGAGCCGGTCGCGGACCCGTCGACCGCGACCAAGGGCACCGGCTCCGCGCCGGGCGCTGCGTCCAACCCGGCAGGGCAGGTGGCCGACTTCGCGATGCACACGCCCATGATGCAGCAGTACCTTCGCATCAAGGCGGACTTCCCGGCAACGCTCGTCTTCTATCGCATGGGCGATTTTTACGAGCTCTTTTTCGACGATGCGCGCAAGGCCCATCGGCTGCTCGACATCACCCTGACGAGCCGCGGCACGAGTGCCGGCGAACCGGTCGTGATGGCCGGCGTCCCGGCGCATGCGGCTGAGAGCTACCTCGGCAAGCTGATCCGGCTCGGCGAGGCCGTGGCGATCTGCGAGCAGATCGGCGACGTCGGCACGACCAAGGGGCCGGTGGAACGCAAGGTGGTGCGAGTCGTTACTCCCGGTACGGTCACCGACTCCGAACTGCTCGCCGACAAGCAGGATGCGGTGCTGCTCGCGATCGCCTGCCGCGGCAAGGTCCGCGGCCTCGCGTGGATGGCCCTGAGCAGCGGCGAACTCGGCCTCGCGGAATGCCTCGAGCCGCAGCTTCCAGGCTGGTTCGCCCGGCTGGGTGCGGCGGAGGTGCTGGTCGCGCAGGGTGAATCGCCCGGGGCAGCGGAGGCGCCGCGCTGCACGGTCACGCAGCGCCCGGCCTGGCAGTTCGATGCGGCGCTCGGCGTGCGCAAGCTGTGCGAACAGCTCGGCGTCGCGAGTCTGCAGGGCTTGAATGCGCAGGCGCTGGTCGTCGCGCACGCCGCTGCCGCCGCCCTGCTCAGCTTCGCCGAGCACACCCAGGGTCGCGCGCTCGCGCACGTGCGGCGGCTGCGCGTGCACCGCGACGGCGAACTCCTCGACCTGCCGCCCACGACGCACCGCAACCTCGAACTCACGCAGACCCTGCGCGGCGAAGACGCCCCGACGCTCCTCTCGCTGCTCGACACCTGCCGCACCGGCATGGGCAGCCGCAGCTTGCGCCAGTGGCTGACGCAGCCCCTGCGCGAACGACGCGTCGCCAGCCAGCGGCACGACGCCATCGAAGCGCTGCTCGTCGCCGGCGACACGCTCGGCCGTCTGCGCGACGCGTTGCGTCAGGTGAGCGACGTCGAACGCACGACCGCCCGCATCGCGCTGCGCCAGGTCCGCCCGCGCGAGCTGACCGGCCTGCGCGCGACCCTCGCGGCGCTGCCGGCCCTGCGCGAATGCCTCCCCGCCGGCGAGGCCGTGCTGCTCGATCACTTCGCCGAAGCGCTGCAACCGCCCCGGCGCATCCTCGATCTGCTCGTCTCCGCGATCGCCGAAGAGCCGGCCGTGCTGCTGCGAGACGGCGGCGTGATCGCCGCCGGTCACGATGCGGTGCTCGACGAACTCCGCGGCATCGGCGAGCACTGCGACACCTTCCTGCTCGAGCTCGAAACCCGGGAACGCGCCCGCAGCGGCATCGCGAACCTGCGGGTGCAATTCAACCGCGTCCACGGGTTCTACATCGAGGTCACGCAAAGCCAGGCCGCCAAGGTGCCGGCCGACTACCAGCGTCGGCAGACCCTGAAGAGTGCCGAGCGCTTCATCACCCCCGAACTCAAGGCGTTCGAAGACAAGGCGCTGTCGGCACAGGAGCGGGCGCTCGCCCGCGAAAAGCAGCTCTTCGACGCGGTGCTCGAGCGCTTGCTGCCGGAGCTCGACGCCCTGTCCGCACTCGGGTGGGGGCTCGCCGGGCTCGATGCGGTCGGGGCCCTCGCCGAGCGGGCGCAGACGCTCGGCTGGTGTCGGCCGCAATTCGCGCGGGAGCCGTGCATCTCGATCGAGGCGGGGCGACATCCGGTCGTCGAGGCGCGGCTGCAGGAGCTCGGCAAGCAAGGCTTCATGGCCAACGACTGCCGGCTCGACGCCGCCCGCCGCATGCTCGTGATCACCGGTCCCAACATGGGCGGCAAGAGCACGTTCATGCGGCAGGTGGCGCTGATCACCCTGCTCGCCGCCATCGGCTCCTACGTGCCCGCGCGCGCCTGCCGGCTCGGGCCGATCGACGCGATCCACACCCGGATCGGGGCGGCCGACGATCTGGTCAACGCGCAGTCGACGTTCATGCTCGAAATGACCGAGGCCGCATCGATCCTGCACGGCGCGACGGACCAGTCGCTCGTCCTGATGGACGAGATCGGCCGCGGCACCTCGACCTTCGATGGCCTCGCGCTCGCGAGCAGCATCGCGACCCATCTGCACGACCGCACCCGTGCCTTCACGCTCTTCGCGACCCACTACTTCGAGCTGACCGAACTGCCGACGCGCCACGAGCGGGCGCTCAACATGCATGTCTCGGCGGTCGAAAGCGGCGACGACATCGTCTTCCTGCACGAGATCCAGCCCGGGCCGGCGAGCCGCAGCTACGGCGTTCAGGTCGCGCGGCTGGCCGGCATGCCGGCGGCCCTG
>CAZZWY010000496.1:0-3543 GCA_964657785.1 uncultured Acetobacteraceae bacterium | reverse complement strand
GCGTCAGCGCCGAGATCGCGAACACCGGACCCTTCCACTTGAACTTCTTGACGAACGTCGCGACGCGCGCTTCGGCCTCGGCGGCGTCGATCATGTCGAGCTTGTTGAGCACCAGCCAGCGCGGCTTGGCGACGAGCGACGCGTCGTACTTCTTGAGTTCGCCGACGATGGCCTTCGCTTCGGCGACGGGATCGGTCGCGGCGTCGAAGGGCGCGAGGTCGACGATGTGCAGCAGCAGACCGGTGCGCTGCAGATGCCGCAGGAACTGATGGCCGAGCCCGGCGCCTTCGGCCGCACCCTCGATCAGTCCGGGGATGTCGGCGATCACGAAGCTGCGCTCGGGCCCCGCGCGCACGACGCCGAGATTGGGATGCAGCGTCGTGAATGGATAGTCGGCGATCTTCGGCCGCGCGTTGGAGACGGCCGTGATGAAGGTCGACTTGCCGGCGTTGGGCATGCCGAGCAGGCCGACGTCCGCCAGCACCTTGAGCTCGAGCTTGAGCTTGCGTTCCTGACCGGGCTCGCCGTCGGTCTGCTGGCGCGGTGCGCGGTTGGTGCTGGACTTGAAATGGATATTGCCCGCGCCGCCCTTGCCGCCCTGCGCGAGCAGCGCGACCTGGCCGTGTTCGGTGAGATCGGCGACGACCTCGCCCGTTTCCAGTTCCATGATCAGCGTGCCGACCGGCATCCGCAGCGTGACGTCGTCGGCGCCTTTGCCGTAGCAGTCCGAGCCGCGGCCGTGCTCGCCGTTCTTCGCGCGATGCAGCTTGGCGAAGCGATAGTCGACCAGCGTGTTGATGTTGCGATCGGCGATGGCGAAGATGCTGCCGCCACGCCCGCCGTCACCGCCGTCGGGGCCGCCGAACGGCAGGAACTTCTCGCGACGAAAGCTTGCGATGCCGTTGCCGCCGTCGCCGGCTTCGACGTCGATCTTCGCTTCGTCGATGAATTTCATGATGGCTCTCTACGAAAGGGTCCTGCTGATTGTGTGTCCCGGCCGGTAACGCGCAGGAAGATCTTCCTCCACGCTCCGCGCAGGCCGCGCGCGACGGGATCATGGCGTGCATTCTCTCAGGCCAGAAGCTTGCGCAGCGCCGGCGTCGACACGTCGTCGATGTGCCGGAAAGCCGAAGCCGTCCTGTCGATTTCCTCCGCGCGAACGCCGAAGCGCTCGAAGTACATGCGCCACTGCCTGACCGTGGCCCACACCTGGCCGATCAGCGCGGTGGCCGCGTCGCGTGTCAACGTGAACATCGCGTGCGCCTCGAGCGCGTTGCCCAGCGTGGCCAGCCTGCCTTGCGGGCCGACGCCCAGGTGCAGGAAGCGTTCGGTGGCCGAACTCGCGCGCGGCAACACGTCGTAGAGCGGACTCAGTCGCCAGCCGGGAAGTCGCGGGTCCCACAGAAAACCATGGTTGCGCAGATGGTCGTCGTCGTTGCTGACGAGCACGTTGTAGATCATGCGCCTGAAGAGCTCGGCATTGTCCGCACGAACGACGCTCGATGACAGCGCGCACGCACCGCTCGCGCCAGGTCCGAATAGGTCCTGTCGCGCGACTCGCTCTCGTCGCAGGCGAGCAGCGTGAGGCCGCTGACAAAACCCATGCGCTGCTCTACCCGATCTTCGCCCGGGTCCAGGGTCAGCAGGTCGCTCGGGCTGGCGGCGGTGCCGGGGCGCATCCAGTAACGGTCGAAGCGGCGAATGAGCATGACCTTCCGGTCACCGATATCCTGGATCTTCACGGGCGGCACCGTCAGCCCTGCCTCGTCCGCGAGTCGCAGCGCTGCGCACTCGATGGACGGGATGTCGAAGCGGTCCTTGCGGCTGGAGAACTTGGCCAGCCAGAGGATCCCCTGTTCGTCCCGCACCGAAGCCTTGGGACGGGCGCCCCCGAGCGCCGTGCCATCCTGGAAGATGGCTTCCAGATGAGCCGGGACGGGCAGGCCGTCTTCGATGCGTTCTGCGGCATCCATCAGATGCCCGATCGCATGCGACCCGTTGGCGCCGCTGGTCGGGCCGTCGGACAAGCTGCCGCGAATATCCAGCGCGCCCACCCGATCGCTTCCCGCATGCAACAGGTATTCGGACTCGGGAAGACTGTTGGCCGGCACCTTGAGCTTGGCTTCGATGACGCGCCTGCCCCATGCATCGGGCGCCGCATCGCGTATGCCGCCGAAAAGCGACAGGCCGTTCGTGGGAAGAAGGCGCTTGCCGGTCACCTCGCTCCGATCGGCGATGCTCAGGCTCACCGGGTCGACCTCGACTGCGTCGCCGCGCTTGAGGTAGTTCAGGCCATACGCGAAGCTCGAAGCCAGGACGTCGACGCCCCCTTCGGTCATCGTCAGCCGGCCGCACGGGGCCCAGTCGCCGCCCACATGGGCGAAGGCCATCAATTTTCGTTCAGCAGGGGCCATGATGTCCCGGGTCTTGCCTGCGAGCTCGGGATGCGAGCCGGACACCCTCAGAAATTGAGTTCTTCGAGTTCGGCGGCGCTCAGGTCGCGCACGCGCCGGGTCTGTTCGCGCAAGCCGAGCGTCACCAGCGCCGGGTCGGACTGCGACAGCAACTCCAGCAGCGTGGATCCCGGTGCAATGGCGTCGAGGTAGCGCAGCACCTGACCAAGCGCCACTCCCGGGTCGCCCTTTTCGATGCGGTATGCGGTGTTGCGTGACAGCCCGGCGCGCAGGGCCGCATCGGTCTGCTTGACCTTGCGGGCGACCCTGAGGCGAGCCAGCTGGGCGCCGAGTCGCTGGCTCTGGATCAGCAGGTGCGCAGGCATCACGGATTTTTGTTCGACGCGCATGTTCGTTAAAACGAGGATTGACTCGTCAGTGATCGTTTTAACGAGCATATTACTACGGCCCCGTCGAGGACAATGCGCAGTCGGTGGTCGTAAATTCGAGCATTAGCGGCTTAGCGTCGGTTTGACGTACCTTCAGCAGGTCGGGGGAGCCTAGCGTCTTCGTCGCCCGCGATTACCGGCTTCGCGAACGCAGGATATTTACGGAACCATCGAGCACTCGAGCCGCACCGAATCCCACGCATCGAGGTTCCACCGTCGAGGTTTCACCATGTTTCGAGGCCGACAGCGCGGTCCCCCAAAACAAAAGCCCCGCGACGGCGGGGCTTTCGAGGTTCCCGCGACGACGACTTACGCGGCGACCGGCTCGACCGCGGGTGCCACGTTCACCAGATGACGCTGCATCGCGCCCTTGAAGCCGAAGTTCACCGTGCCGTCGACCAGCGCGTACAGCGTGTGGTCCTTGCCGATGCCGACATTGAGGCCCGGGTGAAGACGCGTGCCGCGCTGACGGACGATGATGCCGCCGGCGTTGATGGCTTGTCCGCCGTAGACCTTGACGCCGAGGCGCTTCGATTCCGAATCGCGGCCGTTACGCGAACTGCCGCCTGCTTTCTTGTGTGCCATGGTGGTCTGCTCCTCAGGCGGCGGCTGCGACGGCTGACGCCTCGCCCGCTCCCGCAGTTGCTCCTGCAGTTGTTCCGTTAATCGTGCCGATCAGCACCTCGGTGTAATCCTGGCGA
>CAZZWY010000495.1:0-3554 GCA_964657785.1 uncultured Acetobacteraceae bacterium | reverse complement strand
TGGCCTTGGGTGCGAACTGCCGCAGGTCGCGATGGTGGCCGGTGCCGTACTTGCCGCGTTCCTGCGCCACGATCTGCGGCGTCGGCGTGTCGACGTGCTGGCCGATCACGTCGGCGCCCTGGTCGATCAGCGCGGCCGCCGCGGCGCGCTCCTTCACCGGGTCGTTCCAGGCGCCGGTGTAGATCACGTTGACGGTCGCGTTCGGGTTGATCTTCTGCGCGCCGAGCTCGAAGGCATTGACGGTCCAGATGACGACGCCGAACGGGTTGGCGGCGACGAAGCCGAGCTTGCCGGTCTTCGAGGCCGCGGCCGCCGCCATGCCGCAGAGGTACTGGCTCTCGTAGGTGCGGCCGTAGAACGATTCGAGGTTCGGCCCGTTGGTCGTGCCCGATGCGTTCAGGAAAGCGACGTTCGGGTACTTGGCGGCGAGTTCCTTGAAGGCGTCGGAGTAACCGAAGGCGGTGCCGATGACGATGTTGGCGCCGCGCTGGATGAATTTCTCAGCGGCCGGCTTGATCGCCGAAGCGTCCTCCGGAACGCTCTCGACGAACTGGATCTTCTGCCCGATCTCCTTCTCGACCTTGACGCGGGCCTCGTCGAAGGCCTGGGTCCAGCCGCCGTCGTTCTTCGGGCCGAAGTAGAGCATCGCGATCTTCGGCTTGTCCTTGAGCGTGAAGCCATCGGCGCGGGCGGCGGTCGGCAGGGCGAGCGCGGCGGCCAGCGCAGTCAGGAAGAGAGCGGAGCGGAGCATCGGAATCCTCGGGTTCGGGGTGGGTCGGCGTGAAGGGTTCAGCGCATGAAGTTGATCCGGAAGACGTTGCCTTCCGGGTCGAGCAACACCGCCTGGTACCAGTTGTAGTAGGTGATGTAGGGCGGCTTGACGAGCGTCGCGCCTTCGGCCACGGCGATCGGCACGCGGGCGTCGACCTCGGCTTCGGTGTCGACATCGATGTTCAGCAGGAATTTGACACCCCGTGTGTCGGCGTGGTCGGCGAGCTGCAGCAGTCCGTAGGCCTCGTGGGCGTTGAAGCCGAGGCTCGACCGGCCGGTCGCGAGGCCGCGAAAGATCGGCGAGCGCATCGCCACGTGTTCCTCGAAGCCGAACACCTTTTGATAGAAGCCGCTGAGCGCGACCACGTCTTTGGCGAAGACGTTGACGTAGGAGAGGTGGGCCATGAGGTCAGACGGAAGGTTGCTTCGTGCCGCCGAAGGTCGTCTGCTTGACGAACTTCGAGGTCAGGTGGTCGCCGGACGAGATCGGCGCGTACTTCGGCGTCTGTCCGCGCTCGAGACAACTCGGCAGGCATTCGACGATCGCGTCGTAGTTCGGCTGGTGGAAGAAGACGAGCGACTGGCGGCGTTGCGTCGCCGCGAGGTCGGGCGGCGGGTTGACGACGCGGTGCAAGGTCGAGACCCACAGGTCGTTGGTCCACTGCATCATCAGGTCGGCGATGTTGACGACGAGACCACCGTCGACCTGCGGCACGTCGACCCACTGGCCCGCCTTGTTGAAGACCTGCAGGCCGGGGCCGTCGGGCAGCACGACGGTGAGGCTGCCATAGTCGCTGTGGGCGCCGGCGCGCAGCTGCCCCGGCAGGGCGGCGGTGGTCTGCGGCGGGTAGCTCAGCACGCGGAACATGCTGATGTGGCGGTCGATCTTGTCGTCGAAGAAGGTCTCGGGCAGCGCGAGCGCCAGCGCGAAGATCCGCATCAGCGACTGCGAGAGCTCGCTCATCGCCTCGAAGTAGGCGTCGAAGGCCGCCTGGAAACCAGGGATCGGCGGGTAGACGTTCGGCTCGAAGTGCGCGCCGGCCGCCGGGCCGCGGTGGTACGCGTCCTCGGGCACGTTCGCCGGGCCGATCGAGAACGATTCCTTCAGGTCGCCCGGTGCCGCTTCCTCGAGGCTGTAGGACAGGCCTTCCTCGCCGACCGCGCTGTAGCCGCGCACGGCGTCGATGCGCGGCCGGTCGACGCGGCGTTTGTCGGCCAGCGGCAGGGCGAAGAATTCGCGCGCGAGCGCCGACACGCGCTCGATGAGCTCGGGCGGGATCCGGTGATTCGTGATGACCAGAAAGCCGATGCCGCGGCTCGCTTCGTCGACCTGCGCCGCGACGGCCGCACGGCCTTCGGGCGTGCCGGAAAAATAGGGTGCCAGATCGATGATCGGCACGTTCAGCATCGTCATGCACACCTCGGCGATATCGGCCCGGAAACGGGAGCCGTGCCGAGCCGCCGATGCAACGTCTGTGCCAATCGCCGGGCGACGCGCCCCCGAACGTCAGGGGGCCGGCGCCGCCTCAGTGGGCCTTGCTGCGCGGCTTCGGCACGCCCGAGCCGGGCGCATGGAACGCGACCTGCTCGGGTTGCAGGTCGGTGTCGAGCGGATCGAAGAGTTCCTTTCTCACCATCAGCGCGACGCTCGCCTGATTGATCTTCGCGTCGGGGTGCGCGGCGGCCTGCACCATCGCCCGGTAGATGCGCCCGGGCAGCAGCATCGACAGTTGCAGGCTGAGCTCGTTGGCCTGGTCGTAGTCTTCGGGCGCGGAGGCCTTGTCGAGCGTGCCGGCGATCACGAGGTATTGCGCGACCATGGCGGCGAGGTCGAACTTCTCGCGGGACGGAAAATCCTTCATCGGAAAACTCTCGGTGTCGTTGAACGACGCGAGCGTACCGCAGCGTGCTGCCCGCGCCGGTCAGGGGGCCGCGAGCGTGCGCAGCACCGCGTCGACGAGAAAGGCTTCCCAGTGGGCGAGCGCCGCCGGCGTGTCGAGCTTCTCGCCGAGGAAGGCGCCGAGCGTGTAGCGGTTCGAGAGGTAGAAGTAGGCCATCGAGGCGATCATCAGGTAGACGTCCCGGGCCGCCAGGCCCGCCCTGAAGTGACCCAGCCGCACCCCGCGGTCCAGCACCCGGGCGAGCACGTCGACGGCCGGCGGAGAGAAGTCGCGTGCGCGCGCCGACTTGGCGATGTGGCGGCCCCGGTGCAGGTTCTCGGTGTTGAGCAGCGTGATGAATTCCGGATTGCGCTGGTAGTAGCCCAGCATGAACCGGATCACCGCGCGCAAGGCGTCGACCGGCGTCTCGGCATCGAGCGAGAGCGCCGACTCGGCCTCGTTGAAGCGGCGGTACATCTCCTCGAGCACGGCGATGTAGAGCCCCTCCTTGCTGCCGAAGTAGTAGTAGATCATCCGGTCGTGCGACTTCGCCGCACTCGAAATCTGCTCAACGCGGCCCCCCGCGTAGCCATGCTTCGCGAAGACCTTGGTCGCGGCGCGCAGGATGCTGTCGCGGGTGGCGATCGCCGAGCGCTCGCGCACGCCGGCCGGGCGGACCCTGGGCGCACGTTTCGTCGCACTCATCGGGGGCGTCGCAGGGGGGAAGTGGCGCTGATTCGGTGCTCCCGTCGGGACGACGGTGCGGGCGCGGCACGCGGCCACCGTGCATTGCGGGCGCTTTGCGCCGCATGTAGCATTTGCAACATCGGTGTTCAGTGGATGCTACATGAACGCCGGGCCCGGTGGCCGTCCGGCGAGGCATGAATGCTGCATGGCAGGAGC
>CAZZWY010000494.1:0-3556 GCA_964657785.1 uncultured Acetobacteraceae bacterium | reverse complement strand
GGCGAGCATTTGCAACGACGCCAGGCGGCCGAAGACACGGTTTTATGTTCCGCATAGCGTGAAACACCACACTAGCCTAGGCCGAGCTGCCGCCCTGCTTCGGCCGCTTGCCTGGCGACTTCTCGTGGTTGGTCGCGGTGCCGCGCTCCTTGCTGGTTCTCTGACCCTTGCTCTTCGGGGACTTCATGTCGGCAAGGGGCGCCGTCGTCTGCGGTCCGTCTTCCTTCGGGATCAGCTTGCTCATGATCGACTTTCGCGATGCCTTTGCAGGCGGCGCCCGCAGTCTCGGGCTCTCAGCGCGGTCGCGGCGTAGGGCGGCAGCGCGACGCGCGGTCGGCCGGGTCCTGTTGACACCGCTCGGCGTGGTTGCACCGTCCTACAGCGCGCTGCCGCCTTCACTGATGAACGCCGTGGCGCTCGGGAAATACAGTCGAGCCCGCAGCAGAAGAAGGAATCGAATCCATGCCGAGAGTGATCTGGAAGGGCGCCATCAGCTTCGGGCTGGTCCACGTGCCGGTGTCGCTCTACCCGGCGTCGGCGGAGACCGGGATCGACTTCGACTGGCTCGACAAGCGATCGATGGATCCGGTGGGCTACAAACGCATCAACAAGCGCACCGGCAGGGAGATCGA
Source organism: uncultured Acetobacteraceae bacterium (assembly GCA_964657785.1). Classification (GTDB taxonomy): domain Bacteria; phylum Pseudomonadota; class Gammaproteobacteria; order Burkholderiales; family Burkholderiaceae_C; genus LMDS01. The sequence continues at coordinate 2,924 of CAZZWY010000494.1, read as the reverse complement.
CCGGGAGAACATCGTCAAGGGCGTGAAGGTCGAGAGCGGGGACTACGTGATCCTGAGCGAGGACGAAATCAAGGCGGCCTACCCGAAGACGACGCAGACGATCGAGATCGAGGCCTTCGTGCATGCCAACGAAATTCCGTTCACGCATCTCGAAAAGCCCTACTACCTCGAGCCGATCGCCAAGAGCGAGAAGGTCTATGCGCTGCTGCGCGAAGCGATGCTCGAGGCCGGCGTGATCGGCATCGCCCGGGTCGTGATGCACACGAAGGAGTATCTTGGCGCCCTGGTGCCCGCCGGCCCGGCGCTGATGCTCAACACCTTGCGCTGGGCAAACGAGATCCGTCCCTGGACCGAACTCAAGCTCCCGCCGGAGGGCAAGCAGGCGGCGAATCTGAAGGAGGCCGAGCTGAAAATGGCCGCGCAGCTGATCAAGGACATGACCGAACCCTGGGCCGCCGACCGCTACGCCGACCGGTTCACGCAGGCCGTTCATGCGCTGGTCGAAAAGCGTGTCGAGGCCGGCAAGACGCAGCGTGTCGAACCGCTCGAGGACGATGCCGCGCCAGCCCCGACGAGCAACGTCGTCGACCTGACCGAGCTGCTCGCGCGCAGCCTCGGCCATCGCAAGGCGCCTGCCTCCGGAGCGGGGAAGGAGGAGCCGGCGGCGGTGCCCGAGAAGAAGGCGACGCGCCGGCCGCCGGCCCGCAAGCGCGCCTGAGCGTTTCGATCCGATGAGCGCCCTTCCACCTCCCGCTTCGACCGACGGATCGGGCGACCTGTCGCAGCGCAGCCGGTTGCTCTCGAACGGCCGCTATACCGTGATGCTGCGCGCCGACGGCAGCGGGTTCAGCCGTTGGCAAGGTCTCGGGCTGACCCGCTGGCGCGAGGAAGCCGGCGCCGGCGAGGGCGGCCTGCACCTGTTGCTGCGCGACGAGGAGAAGGGGTCGCGCTGGTCGACGATCGGGTCCGCGGGCGAGAGCGGGGCCGGTGCGGTCGACGTCGATTTCCCGATCGGCCGCGCGGTGTTGACGCGCCGCGTCGACGACATCGAAAGCCAGGTCGAGATCGCCGTCGCCGCGGACGCGGATCTCGAGTTGCGCTCGATCTGCCTCCGCAACCTCGGCGAGCGGCCCCGGTCGCTGAGCCTGACGGCCTACGCGGAGGTGGTCGTCGGGCCGCTCGGCCCCGACGCGACGCATCCCGCCTTCGCGAAGATGTTCGTGCAGACCGAATGGGTCGCCGAGGCCGGCTTGCTGCTCGCGACGCGACGCCGCCGGGCCGCGACCGAGCCGGAGCTCTGGATGGCGTGCGCCTTGCGTCTCGAAGGGGATGCCGCAGGTGTCGGTGCGGGCGTCGGGGCACTCTCCCACGAGACCGATCGCCGACGCTTCCTCGGTCGCGGGAGGTCGCTGGCGACGGCCGAGGCGATGGCGCCGGGTGCGAACCTCTCGAACACCACCGGCTGCGTCCTCGACCCGGTATTCGCGTTGCGCCAGGGCGTCGTGGTGGCGCCCGGTGCGTCGATCCGGCTCGGCTTCTGGATGAGCGCGGCGGGCTCGCGAGAGGACGCGATCGCGCTCGCCGCCGGGTTCTCCGAAGCATTCACTCGACCGGGCGCCGAACAGGGCGCCGCGACCATGCTGCAAGAGGCGGCGGTGCGCCATGCGGTCGCCGAGAACGCTCGCCTCGCGATCGCGCCGGGAGACGCGGCGCGCTACGACGACTGGCTCGCGCCGTTGCTGGTCGCCGATCCGCGCACGCGCCCCTCGCCGGAGCAACTGTCGCGGGCGCGCGGCGGCCCGCCGACGCTCTGGGCCGCGGGCATCTCCGGCGACCGGCCGATCGCGCTGGCGCTGCTCCAGCTGCCCGCCGATCTCGACACGGCGCGTGACCTGCTCCGCGCCCAGGACCTCTGGCGCAGCAAGCGATTCGGCGTGGACGTGGTGCTGCTCAACACCGCCCGCGGCGCGGCCGGCGAGGTGCTGCACGTGGCGCTCGAGCCGCTCGCCAACGCGCAACGGGCGCGGCTCGAGGCCGACGCGTCCGCCACGCCGGTGAGCATCGTCGCCCTCCGCGCCGAGGCGATCGACGCTGGTCTGCGCGACGCCCTGCTGGCCGCCGCCCGCTTCGTGCTCGGCCGGGGCGCATCGGCCGAGCCGGCGGGGCCCACGACGGCGCCGCCGTCCAAGCGCGTGAGCCGTCGCGCGACCCGGTCGGCCGGGCTGGCGGACGCCGTCTTCCTCGCCGCCGACCCCGCTGCGGAGTTCGACAACGGCTTCGGCGCGTTCACCGACGGCGGGCGTGCCTACCGGATCGATCTCGCGGCCGAGCGCTGCACGCCGGCACCCTGGATCAACGTCATCGCGAATCCGCAGTTCGGTTGCTTCGTGTCGGCCGAAGGCGGCGGCCACACCTGGTCGATCAACAGCCAGCAAAACCCGCTGACGCCGTGGCCGAACGACGCCGTCACCGACGCCCCGCAGGAGACGATCTACCTGCGCGACGCCGACGCCCACGCGGCGTGGAGCGCCACGGCCGCACCGGTCCGCGTCCCGGGGGCCCGCTATGCCGCGATCCACGGCAAGGGCTGGACGCGTTTCGAGACCGACGCCCACGGCATCGACCTCGAACTGACCGTCTTCGTTGCGCCGGAAGACCCGGTCAAGCTGTCGCGGCTGCGCCTCTCGAACCGTGCCGAGCGGACGCGGCGACTGAGCGTCACCGGCGTCGTCAACTGGGCGCTCGGCGCCAACGGGACGGCGCCGGCGCCCTTCGTCGTCGTCTCTCGGGACGACGCGAGCGGCGCGGTGTTCGCCCGCAACGCCTGGCGTCCGGATTTCGCCGACCGCGTCGCGTTCCTCGACCTGGGCGATGCCGCCCAGGCGATCGGCGGCGCGCAGCTCCGGTTCATCGGCGCGCACGGC
>CAZZWY010000493.1:0-3563 GCA_964657785.1 uncultured Acetobacteraceae bacterium | reverse complement strand
GGCGGCGCTGCGGCGCTTCACGTTCAAGGTCAAGTTCCTGGCGCTGACCGCGGCGCAGCGCGAGCGGATGTTCGTCGCCGAGGTGCTCGACGGCGACGCCGCGCGCCTGGCGCCCGAGCATGCCGCCCGCCTCGGCCGGCTCGACGCGCTGACGCCGGGCGACTTCGCCGCGGTCAAGCGCCAGGTCGACGTGCTGGGGGAAAGCTTCGAGCCCGACGAATTCCTGTCGCAGCTCGAAGCCGAACACCGCGTCAAGCCGGAGGTGCGGCAGCGACGCGGCCTCGGTTTCGTGCACTGATCCACGGACCGCGGGCTTGACACGCTTTCTACAATGACGCGATGAACACGCTGCCGTACACCCGCGCCGCTTCGCTGCCCGCCATCCTCGCCCGGCGCATCGTCGTCCTCGACGGCGCGATGGGCACGATGATCCAGCGCTACAAGCTCGCCGAGGCCGATTACCGGGGCGAGCGGTTCAAGGACCACCCGAAGGACCTGAAGGGCAACAACGAGCTGCTGCAGATCACCAGGCCCGGGGTCATCACCGAGATCCACGAGCAATACCTCGCGGCGGGTGCCGACATCATCGAGACCAATACCTTCGGCGCGACCACCGTGGCGCAGGACGACTACGGCCTGGCCCCGCTGGCGCGCGAGATGAACGTCACGGGGGCGCTGCTGGCGCGGGCGGCCTGCGACAAGTTCTCGACCGCCGACAAGCCGCGCTTCGTTGCCGGCGCACTCGGCCCGACGCCGAAGACCGCGAGCATCAGCCCCGACGTCAACGACCCGGCGGCCCGCAACGTCACCTTCGACCAGTTGCGCGCCGCCTACCGCGAGCAGGCCGAGGGGCTGCTCGAAGGCGGGTGCGACCTCTTCCTCGTCGAGACGATCTTCGACACCCTCAATGCCAAGGCGGCCATCTTCGCGCTCGACGAGCTGATGGAAGAGACCGGCGAACGCCTGCCGGTGATCCTCTCCGGCACGGTGACCGACGCGTCGGGGCGCATCCTGTCGGGCCAGACCGTGAGCGCCTTCTGGCACAGCGTGCGGCATGCCAGGCCGCTCGCGGTCGGCCTGAACTGCGCGCTGGGCGCGACCCTGATGCGGCCCTACATCGAGGAGCTCTCGCGGATCGCCGGCGACACCTTCGTGAGCTGCTATCCGAACGCCGGGCTGCCGAATCCGATGAGCGACACCGGTTTCGACGAAACGCCCGAAATCACCGGCAGCCTGGTCGAAGAGTTCGCGAAGGCGGGCTTCCTGAACATTGCCGGCGGCTGCTGCGGCACGACGCCGGCGCACATCGCGTCGATCGCCCAACGCGTCGGCCGGTACCGGCCGCGCTGCGGGCACGACGGCGCGCTGTTCACCGAGCTCGAGCCGGAGGCGGCCGAGGCTTAGCGCGGCCTAGCGTGGGCGGGCGGGTCGGGCTCGTCGCCCGGACGCTGCGCGCCCGCGTCAGTTCACGGCGAGTGCCTCGGCGAGAGGGTGCAGCGCCGACTCGTGCTGGGCGAACCAGTGGACGAACGCATCGGGTTCGAGGGGCCGGCTGAGCAGATAACCCTGGATCTCGTCGCATCCGTGGGCGCGCAGGAAGTCCACCTGGGCCGGTGTTTCAACGCCCTCGGCGACGACCCGCAGGCGCAAGCCGTGGCCGAGCGCGATGACGGCCGTCGCGATGGCGCTGTCCTCCGGATCGTCCGGCGTGTCCTTGACGAACGAGCGGTCGATCTTCAGGGTGTCGACGTTGAAGCGCTTGAGGTAGCTGAGCGACGAATGACCAGTGCCGAAATCGTCGATGGCGATGCGAACGCCCATCTTGCCCAGGCCGTTCATGATGTGCAGGACGGCATCGGTGTCGGCGATCAGCATGCTCTCCGTCAGCTCCACCTCGAGCTGCGATGCGCGCAAGCCGGTCTCGGCCAACACCTGGGCGATGTGGCCGACGAGGTCCTGCTGGCGAAACTGGCGCGCCGAGAGATTCACCGCCAACGAGATCGGGCGCATGCCGCTTCTCTGCCACCTCATCATCTGGCCGCACGCCTCGCGGAATGCCCAGGCGCCGATCGGCACGATCAGACCGGTTTCTTCGAGCAGCGGGATGAACTTGTCCGGACCGATGAGTTTCTCGCCCGCCGGCTGCCAGCGCAGCAACGCCTCGACGCCGGTCACGCGGCCGGTCACGAGGTCGGCCTTCGGCTGGTAGTGAAGGCGGAATTCCTCGCGCTCCAGCGCGTGGCGCAACCGGTTCTCGAGCTGGTGTCGGGCACCGGCCTCCTTGTTGAGCGCCTCGTCGAAGAAGAAATAGGTGTCGCGCCCCAATTCCTTCGATCGGTACATCGCGAGGTCGGCTTGCTTGATCAGGCCGTCGAGATCGGTGCCGTCGTCGACGAACAGCGTGACCCCGATGCTGGCGGAGATGTAGAGCTCGTGATCGCCGATCATGAAGGCCCGGCCCAGCGTCTCGAGAATGCGCCTGGCAATCGCCGCCACCGGCGCCGTGCCGTCGAGGTCTTCGACCAGGACGGTGAACTCGTCGCCACCGAGGCGAAAGACGCCCTCGACAGGGCCGGCAGCGCCGCCGCCGTGCGAGAGCGAATCGGTGCCGCGGACGCACGAGGCCAGCACCTCGGCGACCGCGACGAGGAGCTTGTCGCCGACGTCGTGGCCGAGGCTGTCGTTGATGTTCTTGAACCGGTCGAGATCGAGGAACATCAACGCGAACTTCCGGCCGGAACGACGCGACCGGGCGATCGCCTGCTGCAGCCGATCGCGGAACAGGGTGCGGTTCGGCAGGCCGGTGAGGCTGTCGAAGTTGGCCATCTTCGAGAGGCGGGCCTCGTTGAGCTTGCGTTCGGTGATGTCCCGGATGATGCCGATCCGTTGCCGGACCTGCGCGCTGTCGAAGTGGCTCACGCCGACGTCCACGGGGAACGTGCCGGTGTTCAGGCCGACGGCCTCGGTCTCGAACTGACCGATGGGGAACGGATCGGCCGACCGGTGCGGCGGGAGCGGCCGCAGCAGGCCGGCGATCTCGAGCCCGACCAGCCCGGAGGCGCCATAGCCGAGCATGCGGGTCGCGGCGAGGTTGCCGCTGACGACCCGACCGCTTTCGCTGACGACCACGACGCCGTCGAGCACGTTGTCGAGAACGATCTTGAGTTCCTCCTCGAGCCGTTCGCGCGAGTCGGCTTCCTTGCGCTTCAACTGCTCGAGTGTTCGCCGCAGCGCCCGAAGCGGCAGCATGCGCAGCGAAAGAAAGGTCGTGCCGGCCAGCGCGAGGGCCAGGGCGCTCACGAGCGCCGTTCGCCAGAGGATCGGCTGGATCGAGCGGACGACGACGATGGTGCCCACCTCGCCGGTGCTCGAGGTGAGCGGGGCCCGCTGCGTCAAGGTGGGGGCCGCCACGGCGGGGCCGCTGGTCGACACTTGATGACCGTCGCTCGCCATGATCGAGCGCTGCTCGGGCAGTTCGCTGGCGCTCAGGTCGGCCTCGATCAAGCCGTCGACGCTGCGTTCCCACTGCGAGGTGTCGCTGCCGATGGCCTGCGTCACGAACG
>CAZZWY010000492.1:0-3581 GCA_964657785.1 uncultured Acetobacteraceae bacterium | reverse complement strand
GCTGGCGGGCGGCGCCTCGACCCGGATCCATCTGTTCCTCGCGACGAGCCCGCTGCACATGGAAAAGAAGCTGCGGATGACGCCGGATCAGGTCTTCGAGCAAGCCCGGCTCGCGACCCGCTTCGCGCGCAATCTGGCGGGCGACGTCGAGTTCTCGCCCGAAGACGGCTACCGCTCGGATCCCGACTTCCTCTGCCGCGTGCTCGAGGCGGTGATCGCCGAGGGCGCGACGACGATCAACATCCCCGACACCGTCGGCTATGCCGTGCCCGAACTCTATGGCCGGTTCATCCTCGATCTGCGCACCCGCATCCCGAACGCGGACCGGGCCATCTGGTCGGTGCATTGCCACAACGACCTCGGCATGGCGGTCGCCAATTCGCTCGCCGGCGTGCGCATCGGCGGGGCGCGACAGGTCGAGTGCACGATCAACGGCCTCGGCGAGCGCGCCGGCAACTGTTCGCTCGAGGAAGTCGTGATGGCGGTCAAGACGCGGCGCGACCACTTCGATCTCGAGGTCGGCATCGACACGACGCAGATCGTTCCGGCGTCGCGGCTGGTCGCGCAGACCACCGGCTTCGTCGTCCAGCCGAACAAGGCGGTCGTGGGAGCGAACGCCTTTGCACATGCATCGGGCATCCACCAGGACGGCGTGCTCAAGGCCCGCGATACCTACGAGATCATGCGCGCCGAAGATGTCGGCTGGGCCGCCAACAAGATCGTGCTCGGCAAGCTCTCGGGCCGCAACGCGTTCAAGCAGCGTCTCAAGGAGCTCGGCATCGAGATGGAGTCCGAAGCCGACATCAACACCGCCTTCGCGAAATTCAAGGAGCTCGCCGATCGCAAGAGCGACATCTTCGACGAGGACATCGTCGCGCTCGTCATGAACGAATCGGCCGAGTCCGGCCACGAGCATTACCGGCTTCTCGATCTGTCGCAGCGTTCGGCGATGGGTGAGCGCCCGCACGCCAGCATCGCGTTCGTGGCGGGTGACGTCGAGCATCGCGCCGAAAGCGATGGCAACGGGCCGGTCGACGCGAGCCTGAAGGCGATCGAGTCGCGGCTTCGAAGTGGCGCGGAAATGCTGCTCTATTCCGTCAATGCGATCACCTCGGGCAGCACAGAATCCCAGGGAGAGGTGACGGTGCGACTGCAGCAGGGCGGCAGGATCGTCAACGGTGTGGGGGCCGATCCCGACATCGTCGTGGCGTCGGCGAAGGCCTACCTGGCCGCACTCAACAAACTGCACAGCAAGGTGGAGCGGGTCGCGGCCCAGGGTTGAGACGAGCGGCGCGGGTGACGCCGCCCGCTGCCGCCAGCCGACTTGAGAAAGTACGCCTAAGTTTTTGATTGCGCTAAGTTTTCGACTCACCTAAACTCGCGCCACACAGCGCAGAAGGGGATGCCGTGAGGTCCGACAAGGTGATGTTCCGCACGCGCTCCGTGATGTCTGGCCTGCTGGCGCTCGCCGGCGCGGCCTGCGCCCTGGCCCCGCTCCAGGCCGACGCCGCGACCCATGCGGCGCTGAAGAAGCGCACGCATGCGGTCAAGGTGCTGTCGGTCGGGCATGTCCGGCGCGTGGCGGTTCTGCGCACGCCCGCGATCGTCCCGTCGCGTCGCGTGGCGGCGCTCGTACGGGTCGAACCGGCCCGGCCCTCCTTCGGCGAACTCGCCGGGCTGCACGCCACGACCGACAGTCTCGATCTGAAGTCGAGCGTCGCGCTCGTGCTCGACCAGGACACCAACGAGGTCCTCTTCAGCAAGAACCCGCAGGCCGTCCTGCCGATCGCCTCGCTCACCAAGCTGATGACGGCCCTCGTGGTCACCGAAGCCAAGCAGCCGCTCGGCGACGTCCTGACGATCACCCAGGACGACGTCGATACCGAGAAGTTCAGCCGCTCGCGCCTCAGGGTCGGCACGCAGCTCACGCGCGAGGAGATGCTGCACCTGGCGCTGATGTCGTCCGAGAACCGCGCGGCGCATGCCCTCGGTCGCTACTACCCGGGCGGTCTCGACGTGTTCGTCGGTGCGATGAACCACAAGGCGCGCGACCTCGGGATGATGGACACGCACTACATCGAGCCGACCGGGCTCTCGAGCAGCAACCAGTCGAGCGCGCATGACCTGGCGATCCTGGTGAAGGCGGCGCACGCGCACCAGATGATCCGCGAGTTCTCCACTTCGCCACAGTACGAGGTCGAACTCGGCAACCGGCTGGCGCAGTTCCACACGACCAACGCGCTGGTCCGCAGCCCGTCGTGGGACATCGGCCTGCAGAAGACCGGCTACATCACCGAGGCGGGACGCTGCCTCGTGATGCAGGCCAAGCTCGCGGGCCGCCAGCTGATCATGGTGTTTCTCGACTCGGCCGGCAGTCGGTCGCGGCTCGGGGACGCGGAGCGCGTCAGGCGCTGGGTGTCGGCGCTGCCGGCGCTGCCGGTGCACGCGCTGCCCGCGGCGACGACACCGGCGAACACCGCCGTGCTGCTGCCCAAGGTCGCGTCCTGAACGCGTCCTGACCGGAAGGGTCGCGAGCAGCGGAGGCATCAGCCCCTGGCGACGCGATGGCCGAGCTCCGTGGAAATCTGGGCGGCGGTTGCCTTGAGGCGCTCGAGCCAGCCTTCTTCGAGCCGGTCCGCGGGCGCGGAGATCGACAGCCCGGCGATCAGCTTTCCCTGGTCGTCGAGGATGCCGGCCGCCATGCAGCGAACGCCGAGTTCGAGTTCTTCGTCGTCGCGGGCCGCGCCGGTCTGGTTGACCTTCGCAAGTTCGCGCTCGAGGGCCGGCAGCTCGGTGATGCTGTTGCGCGTGTGGCCGGCCAGCCCCGTGCGGGTGGCGTAAGCGCGGACACGCTGCGAATCGTCGTGGGCGAGGAAGAGCTTGCCCACCGAAGTGAGGTGCAACGGCGCCCGGCCGCCGATCGCGCGAACCACCTGCATGCCGGAACGTTCGCTGTAGGTGCGTTCGATGTAGACGATCTCGTCGCCCTGGCGCATCGACAAATTGACCGGCTGGTGCGTGAGACGGTGGAGCTCCCGCATCGGGCCGAGCGCGGCTTCGCGGACGTCGAGGCGGGCCTTGACGAGGTTGCCGAGCTCGAGCAGCTTCATCCCGAGCCGGTAGCTGCCGGCTTCGGGGCGATCGACATAGCGGCCGATTGTCAGATCGTTGAGGATGCGGTGCGCGGTCGACGGGTGCAGCCCGGTCTGCTGGCTGATCTGCTTCAACGAGACCGGATCCTGGTATGAAGCGAGCACGTCGAGCAGACCGAAGGCGCGCTCCAGCACCTGGATCGTCGGCGTCTTCGGATCGTCTTTCGCCATGCTGGAGATTGTGACGCAAGCACCCAGGATTTTGTATCGCGAGAATTCGCCTTGTGATCCGGAATTGCAGGGGCGGCGTCGTGTGCCGTTGCGAGGGGCGAGGCGCCTGGTGGCGCTGCTGCTCGCTTGCTGCGTCGCGGCGGTGCCGCCTGCTGCCGAGGCGCAGGCCCCTCAGGACGCACCGCCTTCCGCCTTCGCGACGCCCGCCTACCCGAACCGGCACTTCGACTTCAGCGCCCCCGCGTCGCTGGTGGCGCC
>CAZZWY010000491.1:0-3588 GCA_964657785.1 uncultured Acetobacteraceae bacterium | reverse complement strand
CGGGTGGCCGAGGGCGATCGCGCCGCCGTTCGGGTTGACGCGCGGGTCGTCATCGGCCACGCCGAGATCGCGCAGCACGGCCAGGCCTTGCGAGGCGAACGCTTCGTTGAGTTCGATCACGTCCATCTGCGAGAGCGCCAGGCCGGTCAGCTCCAGCACCTTGCGCGTCGCCGGCGCCGGGCCGAAGCCCATGATGCGCGGGGCCACGCCGGCGGTCGCCATGCCGACGACCCGAGCGCGCGGCGTGAGGCCGTGCCGGCCGGCGGCCGACTCGCTCGCCAGCAGCAGCGCGCACGCGCCGTCGTTGACGCCCGAGGCGTTGCCAGCCGTCACCGTGCCGTCCGGCCGCACCACGCCCTTGAGTTTCGCGAGCGCCTCGAGGCTGGTCTCGCGCGGGTGCTCGTCCTTCGAGACGGAGACCGGGTCGCCCTTTTTCTGCGGCACGTGCACCGGCACGATCTCGCGGTCGAAGAAGCCGCTCTTCTGCGCGGCGACGGCCTTCAGTTGCGAGGCGAGCGCCATCCGGTCCTGGGCCTCGCGCTCGATGTGGAAGTCGGTCGCGACGTTCTCGGCCGTCTCGGGCATGGCGTCGACGCCGTGGAGCTGCTTCATCGCCTTGTTGACGAAGCGCCAGCCGATCGTCGTGTCGTAGACGGCATTGCTGCGGCTGAACGCGGTCTCCGCCTTCGGCATGACGAACGGGGCGCGGCTCATGCTCTCGACGCCGCCGGCGATCATGAGTTGCGCCTCGCCGCTCTTGATGGCGCGGGCCGCCGTGCCGACCGCGTCCATGCCGGAGCCGCACAGGCGGTTGATCGTGGCCCCCGGCAGCTCGATCGGCAGACCGGCCAGGAGGCTCGACATGCGCGCGACGTTGCGGTTGTCTTCGCCGGCCTGGTTGGCGCAACCGTAGATCACGTCGGCCACGGCTTGCCAGTCGACCTCCGGGTTGCGCGCCATCAGCGCCTTCAGCGGCACGGCACCGAGGTCGTCGGTGCGAACCGAGGACAACGAGCCGCCATAGCGGCCGAAGGGGGTGCGCACGGCATCGCAGATGAAGGCGTCGTTCATTCGGAGTCTCCCGGTATCGGTGTGATTCAGTCCATCAGCGGCACGCCGCTCAGCCGCCGCAGCTCGTCCAGGCCCAGACCATTGAAGATCTCGACCACCCTCAGGCCCTGCGGCGTGACGTCGATGACCGCGAGGTCGGTGTAGATGCGGCTGACGCAGCCGATGCCGGTGAGCGGGTAGGTGCAGATCGGGACGATCTTGCTCAGCCCCGCCTTGGTGAGATGCTCCATCATCACGAAGGTTCGCTTGGCGCCGATCGCGAGGTCCATCGCGCCGCCGACCGCGGGAATCGCGTCCGCACCGCCGGTGTGCCAGTTGGCGAGGTCGCCGGTGGACGAGACCTGGAACGCGCCGAGCACGCAGATGTCGAGATGGCCGCCGCGCATCATCGCGAAGCTGTCGGCATGATGAAAATAGGCGCCGCCGGGCCGGATCGTCACCGGCTGCTTGCCGGCATTGATGAGGTCGTAGTCTTCCTCGCCCGCGGCCGGCGCCGGGCCCATGCCGAGCAACCCGTTTTCGCTGTGCAGGAACACCTCGCGGTCCGCAGGCAGGTGGTTCGCGACGAGCGTCGGCAAGCCGATGCCGAGGTTCACGTAGGCGCCTTCGGGGATGTCCCGGGCGACGCGAGCGGCCATCTGGTCGCGGCTGAGCTTTTGCATGGAGGGGGTCCCGTCCGTCAGGCTGCTTGCTTGAACCCGGCCGGGCCGGTCGCGGTGCGCGGCACCTCGACGACCCGCTGCACGAAGATGCCGGGGGTGACGATCTGCTCCGGGTCGAGCGCGCCCAGCTCGACGATTTCGTGCACCGACGCCACCGCGAGCTTGGCCGCCATCGCCATGATCGGCCCGAAGTTGCGCGCCGTCTTGCGGTAGGTGAGGTTGCCCCAGCGGTCGCCGCGCTCGGCCTTGATCAGCGCGACGTCGGCATGGATCGGCGCTTCCAGCACATACATCCTGCCGTCGATCTGGCGCGTCTCCTTGCCGCGGGCCAGCTCCGTGCCGTAGCCGGTCGGCGTGAAAAAGCCGCCGATGCCGGCGCCGGCGGCGCGAATGCGTTCGGCGAGGTTGCCCTGGGGTACCAGTTCGAGCTCGAGGCGGCCGCTGCGGTAGAGGCCGTCGAAGACCTGCGAGTCGGCCTGCCGCGGAAACGAACAGATGATCTTGCGCACCCTGCCGGCCGCGAGCAGCGCGGCCAGGCCGGTCTCGCCGTTGCCGGCGTTGTTGTTGACGATGATCAGGTCGCGCGCGCCCTGCTCGATCAGCGCGGCGATCAGCTCGTTCGGCTGGCCGGCACCGCCGAAGCCGCCGATCATCACGGTCGAGCCGTCGGCGACGCCGGCGAGCGCTTCGGCGGGCGTCGCCGCAATCTTGTCGATCATGTCAACCCCGCGGAGCCGTGAGTCACCCGAATCGCGCATGCGTTCCGCCAGGCGCCCTGCAACCCAGTTTATAAGCCAATGCGTTCACGCGCGGGAGGAGAAGAAGCGAGCCGGCCGGAGACGCGAGCCGGCCGCCGCTTCAATGCAACCGCTCGCAGCGGGCAGGCTCGACCGGCTTCGGCAATACCAGCGGCACCCCGGTCAACGGCCCGGCCGCCGCCAGCTGGTCGTAGGCGACCTGCTCGAGCGCTCCGACCTGTGGCGGCGAAAGGCCGAGCTCGTAGCCTGAACATTCGTTCTCGCCGAGCGAGCGAGGGTCGCGTCCGGTGACGCTGCCGAAGACGACGAGCGCCTCGAGGTAGTAGCCGTAGGTGCTGGCGTGGTAGCGGTCGTAGGTCCAGAGATCGAGCTTTCCGGCGTCGATGCCGTCGTAAGGGTTGCGATCCGCGAGGCCGGTCTGGATCGCGCGCAGCCAGGCCTCGCCGACCGGCACGACCGGCTTCATCCCCGGCGTCGCGGCGACGGCCTGGTCGTACCCGATGCGCAGGTCGCGCGCCATCACGTCGATCGACTTGCCATACCACGCACCGCTCGACGGATAGACCTGGTCGGCGCGCGGCCAGGTCGCCATCACGCGCAGTTCGACGGCAGGGTTGCGGGCGCGCAGGAATTCGGCCATGCGCCGGACGGAGTCGACGAGCAGGGCCGGGTCGCCGGGCTTTTTCCGGTTGAGCATGCTGAAACCGTGCATGACGACCGCATCCCAGGGCCGCTGGCCGATCACGCCAAGCCGGTGCTCCAGGTGCCAGTCGATGCCGATGCCCGGTTCGGTCTCGACGAACACGTCGTAGTCGAGCCCCGCCTGCCGGCTGAACGACTTGAAGAGCGCCGGCATGCCGCCGATGCCCAGGCCGTTGAGGTCGGTGACCGAGTCGGCACGGTAGAACCGCACCGGCGACCCGAAGGCGAACGTGAAGCTGTTGCCGATGAAGAGGATGCTGCCGGCCAGCGCCGGGCCGGTGGCGAGCAGCAGGGCGAGGGCCAGGCCGACCCGGCAGCGCCACGGCGCCGAGCGCCCGGTCGGGTCGGGCGCAGCGGCAGCGCCGGCCGCCGGCGTGACGCCGGCGCCGTTCTCG
>CAZZWY010000490.1:0-3597 GCA_964657785.1 uncultured Acetobacteraceae bacterium | reverse complement strand
CGACATGACCGATCGTGCCGACGTTGACGTGCGGCTTGGTGCGCTCGAATTTGCCTTTAGCCATGAAAACCTCGCCTCAAAAAAAAACATAAGGGTTTGCGAAGCAAACCCGCCACGGTCTCTGGCGCAGCCGCCTCATCCCGCCATCGTCTCTGCGCGAAGCGTCCTTTGGTGCCCATGGCGCGGATCGAACGCGCGACCTCTCCCTTACCAAGGGAGTGCTCTACCACTGAGCCACATGGGCATCTACTATCCGAAATTCTTACCCGAAACCCTGAACCTGAAGCCGGCGACGTGGAGCGGGAGACGGGAATCGAACCCGCGTGATCAGCTTGGAAGGCTGGAGTTCTACCATTGAACTACTCCCGCCCGGGAGTACGCACCGCTCGCGGCCCGCCGGGCCCCGGCACCCGCCAGGCACCGACCGACTCGTTCACCCTGGTGGAGGAGGCTGGATTCGAACCAGCGTACTCGTTAGAGGGCAGATTTACAGTCTGCTGCCATTAACCACTCGGCCACCCCTCCAAGATGAACCGCGGAGTATAGCAGGACAGGCACGTGGTGGAGATTCCCGTACAGTCCTGCGACGGTGGGGCTACCAGCGGATCGCCGGTCCGCGGTCGCGGTCCAGGAGAAACCGGTTCGCCCACGCGAAGGGTCGCGATCCGAGGAAGGGAACGGGCGGCCGGCTCGCGGACAGCGGCGAGGGATGGTTCGACGCCAGCACGCCGTGCTTCGTTCCTTCGAAAAGCACCCGCTTCTTCTGCGCCCACGCGCCCCACAGCATGAAGACGACCGGCTCGGACTGCGTTGCGAGGTGCGCCAGCAGGCCATCGGTCAGCACTTCCCAGCCGCGCCCGGCGTGGCTTTGCGGCGCGCCGTCTTCGACCGTCAGCACGCTGTTGAGCAACAAAACCCCCTGCCTCGCCCAGGGCGTGAGGTCGTCGCGGCATTGCGACGCCGCACCCGTGTCGGCGGCGACCTCCTTCAGGAGATTGCGCAGGCTCGGCGGCACCTTGTGCCCCGGCGTCACCGAAAACGCCAGGCCCTGCGCCTGACCGGCACCGTGGTACGGATCCTGGCCCAGAACGACCACCCGCACCTCGGCGGGCGCCGCCAACTCCAGCGCCCGAAAAACCCGCCGGGGGTAGACCACCGCCCCCGCGCGCACCCGCGCGTCGACGAAATCGCAGAGCGCCGCACCGGTCGGGCTGTGCCGAAAGGGATCCGTCACCGTTCGCCAGGCCGGCGGGACGGACTCGAAGGCTTCGGCCAGCGGCACCGCCAGGCGGTTGTCGCTGGCGGCGGCGCCCGGCGCGGGCGTCAAGCGAAGAGCGCCGCGAGCGCGACGCCCGGATCGGGGGCGCGCATGAAAGCCTCCCCGACGAGAAAGGCGTGCACCCCGGCAGCACGCAGGCGCTCGACGTCGGAGCGGGCGACG
Organism: uncultured Acetobacteraceae bacterium; assembly: GCA_964657785.1. Classification (GTDB taxonomy): domain Bacteria; phylum Pseudomonadota; class Gammaproteobacteria; order Burkholderiales; family Burkholderiaceae_C; genus LMDS01. The sequence goes on along the minus strand of CAZZWY010000490.1, from coordinate 2,156 downwards.
ATGCCGCTTTCCGCGACGAGCAACCGGTCCGGCGGCACCGCGCCGAGCAGGTCGAGGGTGGTTCCCAAGGTCACCTCGAAGCTGCGCAGGTTGCGGTTGTTGATCCCGACGAGCGGGGTCGAGAGGCGCAGCGCGCGCTCGAGTTCGTGCGCGTCGTGCACCTCCACCAGCACCGCCATGCCGAGCGCCGCCGCATGGGCTTCCAGATCCGCCATCCGGGCATCGTCGAGGCAGGCGGCGATCAACAGAATGCAATCGGCACCCATCGCGCGCGCCTCGTCGATCTGGTAGGCGTCGACCATGAAATCCTTGCGCAGGACCGGCAAGGCGCAGGCGCCACGCGCCTGGACGAGGTACTCCGCCGATCCCTGGAAGAACGGCGCGTCGGTCAGGACGCTGAGGCAGGCCGCGCCGTGGGCGGCATAGCTCGCGGCGATCGCCAGCGGTGCGAAGTGCGGCCTGATCACCCCCCTGCTCGGGCTCGCCTTCTTGATCTCGGCGATCACCCCGGCGCCCCCGGCCGCGATCCTGGCTCGCAGCGCGCCGACGAAATCGCGCTGCCCGCCGAGCTGCTCGGCGTCCCTGCGCAGCGAGGCCGGATCGCGCAGGCGACGCGCCGCGGCGATCTCCTCGCGCTTGACCGCGACGATCTTGTCGAGGATGTCGGTCATGCCGCCGCCAGCGCCTTCGTCCGAGCGACGAACTGCTGCAGTTTCTCGGACGCCTTGCCCGAGCTGATCGTCTGGCGCGCCAGGGCGACGCCCGCCTGCATCGACGGCACGACGTCGGCCGCATAGAGCGCGACGCCCGCGTTGAGCATCACGATGTCGCGCGGCGCGCCGGGCTCGTCGGCGAGCACGGCCAGCAGCAGGCGGCGCGACTCTTCCGGGTTCTCGACCCTCAGCGCACGGTTGCTCGCCATCTTGAGGCCGAAGTCCTCGGGATGGATTTCGTATTCCTGGATGCCGCCGTTGCGGTACTCGCCGACCATCGTCGCCGCCCCCAGCGACACCTCGTCCATGCCGTCGCGGCCGTAGACGACCACCGCATGCTCGGCGCCGAGCCGTTGCAGCGCCCGCACCTGAATGCCGACGAGGTCCGGATGGAACACCCCCATCAGGATGTTCGGGGCGTCGGCCGGATTGGTGAGCGGGCCGAGGATGTTGAAGATCGTTCGCACGCCGAGTTCGCGGCGCACCGGCGCGACGTTTTTCATCGCCGGATGATGGTTCGGCGCGAACATGAAGCCGATCCCGGTCTCGGCGATGCAGCGCGAGATCGCCTGCGGCGCGAGGTCGAGCGGAACGCCCAGCGCTTCGAGCACGTCGGCACTGCCGGACTTGCTGCTGACGCTCCGGTTGCCGTGCTTGCTGACCTTGGCGCCCGCCGCCGCCGCGACGAACATGCTGCAGGTCGAGATGTTGAAGGTGTGCGAGCCGTCGCCGCCGGTGCCGACGATGTCGACGAGGTGCGTCCGGTCGGCGACCTCGACCTTGGTCGAAAACTCCCGCATCACCTGGGCCGCCGCGGTGATCTCGCCGATCGTCTCCTTCTTCACCCGCAGGCCGACCAGCAGCGCCGCCATCATCACCGGCGACATGTCGCCGCTCATGATGCGGCGCACGAGCGAGAGCATCTCGTCGTGGAAGATCTCGCGGTGGTCGATCGTGCGAACGAGGGCGTCGAGGTTGCTGATGGTCATGGTCAGTGCCGGGTGTTCCGGGTGAGATGGGCACGCACCGCGTCGATCGCGCGCTCGATGCCGGCGTCGTCGACATCGAGGTGGGTCACGAAGCGCAGACGGTGCGCCGCGCCGTACAGCGAGCCGGTGGCGAGCACGCCCTGGGCGGCCAGGGCCGGCACGAGTGTCGCGGCGTGGTCGCCGGTGACATCGACGAAGACGATGTTGGTCTGCGGCGGCTCGCCGATGCGCACGCCGGGAATCGCCGCGAGGCCGGTCGCCAGGCGCGCCGCGCGACGGTGATCGTCGGCGAGGCGGTCCACCTGATGGTCGAGCGCATGCAGCGCCGCGGCCGCGACCACGCCGGCCTGGCGCATGCCGCCGCCGAGCATCTTGCGCCAGCGGTGGGCGCGGCCCACGAAATCGCGCGAGCCGACGAGCGCCGAGCCCACCGGCGCGCCGAGTCCCTTGGACA
>CAZZWY010000489.1:0-3599 GCA_964657785.1 uncultured Acetobacteraceae bacterium | reverse complement strand
CTTCGAGCTTCGCCTTCACCGCGCCCGCAGTCGGCTGCGCACCTCGCTCGCCGCCGTCAATGACTGCGATCCGTCCAAGGAACACAACTCCCAGGAGGCAGCAACATGATCACTGACAGCGATCTCGATCAGCGTCTGACCGACCTGCGGGCAACACCGCGTTGGGCCGCCGACCAGCGCGCGTCCGCCCTCGAAGCGGTGTTGTCAGCCGCGCCCGTCACTCACCTGGCCGCGCGCCCGCGCCGACGGCGATTTGGGGCTGCTGCAGCAGCGGCCTGCCTCGTCCTCGGATCCGGCGCAGGCGTCGCCGCGGCAGTCGTCAGCGGCTACATCCCGATACCCCTCGGCTACGACGCGTTCGGTTTTGCCTACTACGCACGTGAGCCACATGACCCGCACGCCGTGCCGGGAACAGCTCGCCTCATCCTCCAGACTCCTGGTCCCCAAGGCAGCACATTGCGGCTCCGCGTCGCCGATGCCAGCACGGGCGGCGGATACTGCTCCGCGCTGAGCACAACGCTGGGTGGCGTGGGTGAGGTTGTCGGATGTAGGCCTTCAATCACCTCCTTTGGCGGCGTGGATCAGATGACAGGTACTGGCACTTCTGAAACGAGAGGGTTCGGCACGACAGAATTCTCGGCAACTGTTCCGGGCGCGTCCACGGTAAAGCTGTCCTTCGACGACGGGACCTCGGAGCCACTCGCGGTCGCTGACCAGTTCACCATCGGATGGCTCACCGACGCCCAGACACTCAAGCACCCCGAACTCATCGGCTACGCAGCCAACGGAGCGGTGGTCGGCCGAGCCCAGCTATTCAGCGCCTCCGCGCAGAAGCATTTTGCCTGCTACCCGCACTGCTGACGCACGCCGAGATCACCGTTCCGCAGACGAACCCCGCCCGTGTCCGTGTGACGGGACTGCGGCGTCCCGGCGCTCTACGCGGCGTCGCTCAATGCGGCATGAAAGCGCGGTGGCGCATCCAGCGGATAGGAGCTACGGCTTCTTGAAGACGTCGTGATCCCCGACCCGTCGCCATCGGCAGCGCAACTCACCCTCGACAGTGACCAGCTCGAAGGTCGCCCGTCCGTCGGGGCTGGCGAACGACCAGGTCATTTCGAGGATGCCTGGAGCTGAGCGCATGGGCTTGACGCGCAGCGAGGCGGGCCACGGCGCTGTCGGGTCTTTGGCGTAGGCGTCGCAGGCCGGTGCGAACTTCTCTCGCACGACGGTCCGGAAAGCGACAGCGTGCTCGCGCTTGAGGCGTCGATAGTCGCCGTCGAACGCTGGGGTGGTCTCGAACTTCACTCGGCATTGAGGTCGTCGAGGTGGCCGAGGAAGTCTTCGGTCGAGTCGTGGACTGTTACTCGGCTGGCAGCGATGTGCTCGTCGACCTCGCGCTCACGCTCCTGCCATCGCTCGGTCCAGAACCAGCGCTGGTCAGCCGGCACGGGTAGGGCGGCCCGTAACTCGATGACGCCGTCAGCGCGCTCGGTCATCTCCAGCTGCGCACCTGGCTGGTCCAGGTGAAGGCGTCGACGGACATCGGCGGGCAGCGCGATCGTGCCTCGGCCCTGCACGCCGAGGTAGCGGGGCTCGGGCGGAGGGGTCATACGCGCACCCTACGCTGCAAAGCAGTAAAGCCGTAAGAGTGCTCCCTGCCCCGAGCGCCGGCAAAGCCGTTACGCGCGCTCAACGCGGCCATGACAACGCGGCAGCTCCGCAGTGACGGACGGGCGGACCGATGACCATGAGGCGGCCTTCCGGCCCGTGGCTTCGAGTAGCGGCGCTTTGCGGTGCTGCGAGATCATCGTGCGGTGGGAAGTGGCATTCGGGTGCAGGCTGTGGGCGAACAGCAAGTACCGGCCGTGGCCGCATTCCAGACCGCTTGCTGGCAGCAGGCTTACCGCGGGATCGTTCCGGGCGCCTACCTCGATGCGATGAATCTCGAGCGAAGGACGGCAGGCTGGCGTGAGCGGGTTGTGTCGGGGCTTCGTCACGTTGTCGGCGCATGGGACGGCGAGGCGGTGGTCGGTGTGGTCAGCTGGACGACCACGGGGCTGCCGAATGCGGCCGATGAGCTCAACACTCTGTACGTGGACGCGGCGCAGTACGGAAGCGGCCTGGCCGACGATTTGCTGGACGTCGCAGTGGGCGCGAAGCCGGCTCGCCTATGGGTGTTCGAAGCCAATCATCGCGCTCGTCGGTTCTATGCCAGGCACGGGTTTTTGGCCACCGGAGCAGCCCAGATCGACCCCGGCACCGGCGTCCACGAGTTGGAACTGGCACGCACGTCAGCACCAGCAACGCGCGGGTCGAGTCGAGTCGATGACCGATAGCGGTCGTTCGCCGTCAAAGCTGCGGCACGGCAGGCGCGGTAGCGCTCTAGGCATAGGGAGCTTGACCACGTTCTCCGGACAGATGTCCGGGAAATCGGGTCGAGCTCAGATCGTTTCGATCGCACAGGACGGCCCCGCAGCCCGCGAGAGTCTGCGATCACCGGTGAGCAGGGTGACCTGCAGCGCTTCGGCGAGGGCGACGTAGGCGGCGTCGCACCGCATCGGCAGTGGCAGCATGCAGCGCGGCATGGGCGGTTGGCGGCTGTCGTCGTCAGCGCGTTACCTGGCGGCGGGCGCGGCAGCGGCGGGAATGTTGTCAAGACTGCGAACGCTTCGGCTGCCGAGCGCCAACGCGGTCGCGAAGATGACGAGGATGCCTGCACCTATCAGTGTGGGGCGGATGCCCACTGCAGCGCTGATCGGTCCGACGGCGATTTGCCCGACGGGTATGGCCACAAACGAACCCAGCATGTCGTACGAGCTGACACGGGCAAGCAAGCCGGCGGGCACGTGGTGTTGCATGCTGGCTTGCCAAGCGACGCCGAACTGTTCCACGCCGAGGCCAGCCAGCAGGGACGCCGCCAGCAGCCACACGACACCCAGGTGCAGGCCAAGGCCGAACAGTGGCAGTGCTTCGGCTGCGACGCAGATCATGCCGAAAGCGAGCATGCGCCGCATCCGTAGTCTCATCGCCAACAGACCTCCCACGACGTAGCCAAGCGTCTGGGCGCCGAGGACCAAGCCCCAGGCTCGACGGCCGATGGTCTGATCCGCGATAGCGGGACCGAGCACCACGATCCCGGCGACGGTGGCGGCGTTGATAACGCCGAAAGCGGCGACGACAACCCACAGCCAGGTGCGGGACACGAAACTGGACCAGCCCTCTGCGAGGTCACGCAGCATTCTGTGTCGAGTTGCGTTCGATGGCGAGCCGGGTAGCCGGATCAAGGCGAAGAAGGCCGCCGCGATCAGGTAAGAGGCGGCGTCGATTGCGATGCTCCACCCGGACCCCAACGCGACGACAAGAACGCCGGCCAACGAGACACCCAGTACGTTGGCCGCGTTCGATCCCAGTCGAGACAGCGCGTTCGCCGGCACTCGATCTTCGACGGGGACCGTCTGTGGGATCAACGCGGCAGCTGCCGGCAGCGAGAATGCAGCGACGGTTCCGTTGAGTGCAGACAGCCCGGCTAGAAGGGCGACCGAGTCGTTTCCGGTGAAGATGACGGCTGCGACGGCGCCTTGGGTGAGCGCACTTGCGAC
>CAZZWY010000488.1:0-3601 GCA_964657785.1 uncultured Acetobacteraceae bacterium | reverse complement strand
GCGACCCACCGGTCGCGCGCTCCCGCGACACGGTCGAGCAGGCGATGGTCGAGTACATGGACCGCGCGGTCGCGTCCGGCGAGCCGTGGTCGCACGTCGCCCGGCACCTGCTCGGTCTGCGACACGGCCTGCCCGGCGCACGCCACTGGCGCCAGGTCTGGTCGGACCATCGGCGCAAGAACGACCCGGCGGCTTCGGTCAGCCGCGCCGCCCGGCAGACGCAGAACGCGGCGCTGACGACGAGCGGCTGAGCGGGTCGGGCGGAAGCGGCTTCGGTCGGACGCCTGTCGGCCAGGTGGCGAGCACGACGCCGACCAGCGCCAGCGCGAAGGCCGCCGCCTGCGGGCCGCTGAAATGCTCGCCGAGGAAGGTAACGCCGATGGCCGCGGCGCTGATCGGCAACAGCACGGTAAAGACGCCCGCGGACGACGCCTGCACCTGCTTCAGGCCCGTCATCCAGAGCCAGACGGTCACGATGCTCGCCGCGACCGAATAGAACAGCAGGAGCAGCCACGATGCCGTCGCGACCGCCGCGAAGTCGAAGGTCAGGGCCTGCCAGAGGCCGAAGGGTGTGACCAGGACGAAGCCCCAGAGGTTGATCAGCGCGCTGATGCGCTTCGGCCCGATCCGGCCGGTCAGCTTCTTGCCGATCACGACATAGCTCGCCTCGCAGAGCAGGGCGCCGAGCAGCAGCAGATTGCCGGCGAGGGAATTCTCGACTCCCGCCACGTCGGTCTTCGCGAACGACACGAGGGCGATGCCGGCGACCGCGAAGCCGATGCCGAGCACGACCTTCGGCGCGATGCGCTCCTTCAGGAACAGCCGCGACATCAACGCCACCGCCGCCGGAATGCCGGCCATGATGACACCCGCCGCGAGCGCGGAGCTCTTCGAGATGCCGAAGAGCATGCAGATCGAGAACAGGAAATTGCCGAAGAACGATTCGAGGAAGAGCAGGCGACGGCTCCGCAGATCGAGCGGCGGATCGCCGGCGGGCGGCCTCAGCCAGCCGATCATCGCGATCGCCGCAACGCCGAAGCGCAGCCAGGCGAGCAGGAAGATCGGGAACACCAGCACCAGGAGTTTCGAGAGGCCGACATAGCTGCCGACCAGCGCCATGCTGGCAGCGAGGCAAGCAAAGGCGAGCCAGGGAAATGCGGGGGTTCGATTCACGCCGGCATTGTCGCGTGCGTGGAGCGACACCCGCGGCTACACCTTCGGCCCTGCCTTCTGCCTCCACTGCGTCGGCAATGTCCGAGACGACGCTCGATGGCCTGCGGACGGTGCACACCCGCTAGGCTGGGAGGTAGGCGTCAGAGCCGTCAGCGCTGACTGCCGAGCATCCAGCCGTGGCGCACGGCATCCGCGAGGGTCAGGTCGAGGCAGCGCCGGATCAGCGCCGTCATTTCGTCGATCTGCGCCTTCGTGACGACCAGCGGCGGCGCGACGATCATGCGGTCGCCGACCGCGCGCATGATGAGGCCATTGCCGAAACAGTGGCCGCGGCAGACCATGCCGACGCCGAGCGACGGGTCGAACGTTCGGCCGGTCGAGCGGTCGCGCACGAGTTGCAGCGCGCCCATCAGGCCGCAGGTCTGGGCCTCGCCGACGAGCGGATGCCCGGCGAGCGCGGCGAACTGTTCGGCGAGGTAGGGCGCGAGAACGTCCCGCACCGTCTCGACGACGTGTTCGCGCTGCAGCAGGCGGATGTTGGCGAGGGCCACGGCGCACGCCACCGGGTGGCCCGAGTAGGTGTAGCCGTGGTTGAACTCGCCGCCTTCGTCGATCAAGACACGCGCGATCCGCTCGCCGACCATCACACCGCCGAGCGGGATGTAGCCCGAGGTGACGCCCTTCGCGAAGGTCATCAGATCGGGCCGGAAGCCGAAGTGTTCGCAACCGAACCAGTGGCCGGTGCGACCGAAGCCGCAGATGACTTCGTCCGACACGAGGAGGATGCCGTACTGGTCGCAGATGCGCTGGATCTCCGGCCAGTAGGTCTCGGGCGGGACGATCACGCCGCCGGCCCCCTGCACCGGCTCGCCGATGAAGGCGGCGACCCTGTCCGCGCCGACCTCGAGGATCTTCGCCTCGAGCCAGCCCGCCGCCTTCAGGCCGAAGGCCGCGCGATCGAGCCCCGCGCCGAGCTCGAACCAGAATGGCTGCTCGATATGGACGATGCCCGGGATCGGCAGGCCGCCCTGTTCGTGCATGCCGCTCATGCCGCCGAGCGAGGCACCCGCCATCGTCGAGCCGTGATAGGCGTTGCGGCGGCTGATGATGACGCTGCGCCCGGGCTGGCCGAGCACGTCCCAGTAGCGCCGCACCATGCGGACGACGGTGTCGTTGCCCTCGGAGCCGGAACCGGAGAAGAAGACGTGCTGGAACTGCGGCGGGGTGACCTCGGCGAGCAGCTCGGCGAGCTCGATCGCCGGCGGATGGGCGGTCTGGAAGAAGGAGTTGTAGAAGGGCAGCGTCGTGAGCTGCGCGGTCGCCGCGTCGATCAGCGCGCGCTGCCCGTAGCCGACGTTGACGCACCAGAGCCCCGACATCGCATCGAAGATCTTCTTCCCTTCGCTGTCCCGGAGGTAGACGTTGTCGGCCTCGACGATGACGCGCGAGCCGACACCGGCGAGCGATTTGTGGTCGGTGAAGGGGTGCAGGTAGTGGGCGGCGTCGGCGGCCTGCCACTGCGCCGTGGTGCGCGCGGGCGTCGTCTCGTTGGGCATCGGCTTCGGATGAGGGGCGGTGGGCATGGCGAAGGCTCCGTCAGACATGCAGCAGCAGGTGCTCCCGCTCCCAGGGCGAAATCACCTTCATGAATTCATCGTGCTCGATCTCCTTGACCTCGGAGTACACGGTGATGAACTCCTTGCCGAGGACCTCGTGAAGGTCCTTCTCGTCGGCGAGCCAGCCGAGCGCCTCGCTGAGCGAGCGCGGCAACTGGTATTCGGAGAGGTAGGCGTCGCTCTTGCATTCGGCCGCCGGCTCGATCCGGTTCTTCATCCCGAGGTAGCCGCAGGCGAGCGTCGTCGCCAACGCCACGTAGGGGTTCGCGTCGGCACCGATGACGCGGTTTTCGATCCGTCGCGCCGCCGCGGTCGCGACCGGCGAGCGGATGCCGACCGTGCGGTTGTCGCTGCCCCATTGGATGTTGATCGGCGCGGCGGTCGAGCGCGCGAGGCGCCGGTACGAATTGACGTAGGGTGCGAAGAGCGCCATCGCCGCCGGCGTGTATTTCTGCAACCCGCCGATGTACCAGAAGAATTCCCGGCTCGGCGAGCCGTCGTCGTTGCTGAAGATGTTCTTGCCGGTCAGCTTGCTGACGATGCTCTGGTGCACGTGCATCGCACTGCCCGGCTCGTTGGCCATCGGCTTGGCCATGAAGGTCGCGTACATCTCGTGGCGCAGCGCCGCCTCGCGGATGGTGCGCTTGAAGAAGAACACCTCGTCGGCGAGGCCGAGCGGGTGGTCATGGAAGAAGTTGATCTCCATCTGGCCGGCGCCGACCTCGTGGATCAGCGTGTCGACGTTGAGCTCCATCTTTTCGCAGTAGGCGTAGATGTCCTCGAACAGCGGGTCGAACTCGTTGACGGCGTCG
>CAZZWY010000487.1:0-3629 GCA_964657785.1 uncultured Acetobacteraceae bacterium | reverse complement strand
ACCGCGCGCAGCAGCGGCGTGAGGCGCGGCGCCACCAGCGCGTGGGCGTGGCTCGCGAGCAGCGAGGCCTCGATGACCGACAGGTCGGCGCGGAATTCGGCCGCCGTCGCATACGGATTTTGCGGTGCGATCGCGTGGCGCAGCGCCTCGGTGCCGGTGAAGGCTTCGAGCGTCGCGGCGAGACGGGCGTAGATGCCGACGAGGGCCCGGCGGTAGGGCTCGTCGGAGCGATGCACGCTGTGGTCGGGCGAGCGCGCGGCGAGCTCGCTCATCGCCTTGCTGATCGGCGCGAGGCTGGCGGAGATCGAGAGCTCGGCGCCGAGCTGATGCACCTCCGTCAGGTAGAAGCGCAGCACCGTCTCGGCCTGCCGCGCGAGCGCCATCTGCAAGGTGTCGGCGGTGACGAAGGGGTTGCCGTCCCGGTCGCCGCCGATCCAGTTGCCCATCCGGAAGAACGGCGCGATCGGGTGCCCGGGCAGCGCCGCCTCGAGTTCGCCGTAGAGCTTCGGGATCTGCCGCAGGAAGGTCGAGCGGTAGTAGCTGAGCGCGTTCTCGATCTCGTCGGCGACGGTGAGCTTGGCGGTGCGCAGCATCCGGGTCTGCCAGAGCTGGGTCACGCGGGCGCGGATCAGCGCCTCGTTCTCGCGGATCTCGCGATCGGTCTGCAGGCCGTCGCGCAGCTCGACCAGCTCGGCGATCGTGCGCTCGGCGTCGAGGATGCTCTTGCGCTGCACCTCGGTCGGGTGAGCGGTGAGCACCGGCGAGATGTAGGCCGCGCCGAGCGTCTTCACGATCTCGTCGGCACGGATGTCGGCGGCGGCGAGCCGGTCGAGCGTCATCGCCATCGAGCCTTCCTGCAGGTGCCCCTGGCGCTCGTGGTGGTCGCGCCGGCGAACGTGATGCCGGTCTTCGGCGATGTTGGCGAGGTGCGAGAAATAGCTGAACGCCCGGATGACGCTCACGGTCTGGTCGCCGGAGAGGTTCTTCAGCAACCGGTCCAGCGCGCGCCCGGCCTGGGTGTCGCTCTTCAGCCGATAGGCGACCGAGAGCTGGCGCACCCGTTCGACGAGCTCGAACGCGGCCTTGCCCTCCTGCTCGTGGATCACGTCGCCGAGGATGCGGCCGAGCAGCCGGATGTCGTCGACCAGCGGCCGGTTCTTCTCGGCCGCCTCGCGCACGGGATTGCGGCGGATCGACTTCGGCGACACGGACTCGACGACGGCAGCGGGCATGAAGGGGCTCCTGGTCAAAGCACAAATCGTAGGGCAGACCCGGCGGCGTCGCGAAGACCGCTTGCCGGAGGCTCGCTGCGACGATGTGCAAGAGATGGGCCTGCTAGCATCGCCGGATGCGTCCGACCGTGCCCGTCTCGAAGCCCTGGCCCCCTTTGTGCCGACGTCGCCAGGGGGCGCCCGGCACGGGGAATTCGTCCAGGCCGTCGGCGCGCCGGGAACTGTCATGACCGTGATCGTCACGCGGGAGAGCCGTCTCGCGCTGTGGCAGGCCGAGCACGTGCGCGACTTGCTGATCGCGCGCTTCGGCGGGGGGGTCGAGCTGCTCGGCATCACGACGCGCGGCGATCAGATCCTCGACCGGACGCTCGCCAAGGTCGGCGGCAAGGGCCTCTTCGTGAAGGAGCTCGAGACCGCGCTCGAGGAAGGCCGCGCCGAGCTCGCCGTGCATTCGCTGAAGGACGTGCCGATGGACCTGCCGCCCGGCTTCGCGCTCGCCGCGGTGCTCGACCGGGAGGACCCGCGCGACGCGTTCGTCTCGCCGCGCCACGCCTGCCTTGACGAGCTGCCGCAGGGCGCGCGCGTCGGCACCTCGAGCCTGCGCCGCGTCGTGCAGCTCGCCGCACTCCGCCCCGACCTCGACGTGCAGCCGGTGCGCGGCAATCTCGACACGCGCCTGCGCCGGCTCGACGAAGGGCGCTTCGATGCGATCGTGCTGGCCGCGGCGGGCTTGAAGCGCCTCGGCCTCGGCGACCGCATCCGCGCGGTGTTCGAGCCCGAACAGATGCTGCCGTGCGCCGGGCAAGGCGCGCTCGGCATCGAGATCCGGGCCGATTCGGCCGCGCTCGCCGACCGGCTGGCGACCTTGACCGATCGACCGACCTGGCTGGCCGTGCACGCCGAACGGGCGGTGTCGCGGGCGCTCGGCGGCAGCTGCAGCATGCCGCTCGCCGCGCACGCGGTGTGGCGTGGCGAGAAGCTCGAGCTGCGCGCCGCACTCGGCCATCCGCAGCTGCCGCGCTCGCCCCTGATCAAGGCGGGCGAGGTGGCCGACGTCGTGAGCGACGATCAGGCCCGCGCCCTCGGCGAACGCGTCGCCGCGGCGCTTCGCGACGGCGGTGCGCAGGACTACCTGATCGCCGCCGCGGCGCCGGTCGACGACAGTCTCTGAATCGCTGCGCCCCGGAGCCGCCATGCGCGTCATCGTGACCCGTCCGGCGGCGCAGTCCGCAGAATGGGTCGCCGGGCTGGCGGCGTACGGCATCGAGGCCGTCGCCTTGCCGCTGATCGGCATCGCCCCGGCCCGCGACGTCGCGCCTGTCGACGCGGCGTGGCGGGCCCTGCCCCGTTACCGCCTCGTCGTCTTCGTGAGCCCGAATGCGGTCGAGCAGTTCTTCGCCCACCGACCGGACGGCGCCGCCTGGCCGTCCCATCTGCTCGGCGGATCGCCGGGACCGGGGACGACGCAGGCGCTGAGTCGCCAGGGGGTGCCACGGGCGTTGGTCGTGGCGCCCGCGGCCGACGCGCCGCAATTCGATTCCGAGGCGCTCTGGCGGCGCCTGCGCGGGCACGACTGGCGCCAGGCGCCGGTGCTCATCGTCCGCGGCGATGGCGGGCGCGAATGGCTCGCCGACACGCTGGCCTTGCACGGCGCGCAGGTCGAGCTGCTCGCGGCGTACCGACGCGAAGCGCCGCGCTGGACTGCGCCCGAGCGCGCGGTGCTCGACGCCGCGCTCGGCGCGCCGGGCTCGCATCTGTGGTGCTTCAGCAGCTCGGAGGCGATCGATCACCTGTCCGCCTGCGCCGGCGAGCCGGCCTCGCGCTGGCAGGACGCGCGAGCGCTGGCGAGCCATCCCCGCATCGCCGAGCGGGCGCGCCGGCTCGGTTTCGGGTCGGTGGCCGAGACGCGTCCGCCGCTGGCGGCCGTCGCGGCCTGCATACAATCGATGCGATCGTGACCGATCCCGCTGCCGCCCCCGCGAGCGCCGAGTCCCTGGCGGCCCGGCCGGTGTCGGGCGGGATCGCGCCTGCGGGGCCGGCGCGCTGGCGCCAGGTCGTCGCAGCGCTCATCGGGCTGCTGGCGGTGGTCGCGCTCGTCGCGATCGGAGTCGCCTGGCGTGCCAGCCAGCGCGTCGGCAATCTGGAACAGGAGCTGGTCCGGCGGCAGCTCGACAGCGCCGGCCAGGCCGATGAAGCGCGGCGCGTCGCCAAGGAGGCCCAGGACGGCGTGCGCGATGCAAGCGCGAAGGTCGCCCTGCTCGAGGCACGCGTGGCCGAGGTCTCGGTGCAGCGCACCCAGCTCGACGACCTGATCCAGTCGCTGTCCCGCTCGCGCGACGAGAACCTGCTCGGCGACATCGAATCCGCCATCCGCGTCGCGTCGCAGCAGGCGCTGAT
>CAZZWY010000486.1:0-3632 GCA_964657785.1 uncultured Acetobacteraceae bacterium | reverse complement strand
GCCGGCCCCGGATGAGCGACGCGCGGCCCACCGCGAAGGCGCCGTCGCGCCGGCCGAACATCGCGGTCGCGGCGACGTTCGGGTTGATCGCCTCGGTGCCGTGGTGGCTGCCGGCCGACGCGCCGGAAGCCGTGGCCGGGCTCGCGGCGGCGGCGACGGTCGCGGCCGCGCTCTTTGGCGCCTGGGCCTTCGCGCCGCTGCCGGCGGTCGCCGCGGCTGCTGCGGCCTTGCCGCTCTCGGCCGCATTCGACGCTGCGGCGCGGGGCGCCGGCGGCCTGACCCCGCTCGTACTTGCCGCTGTCTGCGGCAGCGCGCTGAGCGCTGCGCTGGCGGCAGCCGAACACCGCCGCTGGCGCGCCGGTGCGCTCGCGCGATTCGGGGCGGCCGACGCGATCCTGCTTCTCGAAGCCGCGCGCGACGCGGCGGTCCGGGCCGACCAGGCCAAGAGCCGCTTCCTCGCGAGCGCGAGCCATGACCTGCGCCAGCCGGTGCATGCGCTCGGCCTCTTCGCCGCGACCCTCGAAAGACGCCTGGCCGGCTCCGCCGAGGGGCCGCTCGTGCGCAACCTGAGCCGCGCGATCGACGGCCTGGACCGCTCGTTCGGCGCAATGCTCGACATCTCGCGCCTGGACGCCGGCGCGATCCGCCCGCGCCTGCGCCGGCTTCCGCTGCGCGACCTGTTCCAGCGGCTGCACATGCGCTTCGCGGGGCAGGCCGAGCAAAAGGGCCTGGGGCTGCGCTTCTCGCCGGGCGCAAAGTCGGTCACCAGCGACCCGGAGCTTTTGGAGCGCGTGCTCGGCAACCTGGTGCAGAACGCGATCAAGTACACCGAGCGCGGCGGCATCGCCGTCGTCGCGCGGTCGACGGCGACCCAGACCCGGGTCGAGATCTGGGACACCGGCGTCGGCATCTGCGCGACCGAGCTCGGCAGGGTCTTCGAGGAGTTCTACCAGGTCGGCCGCGGCGAGCGCGTGCGCACCCAGGGGCTCGGCATGGGCCTGGCGATCGTCGAGCGCCTGGTGCGCCTGCTGGGGCACGAGTTGACGGTCGCGTCGCGGCCCGGTCGCGGCACGCTGTTCCGGCTCGGCATCGCGCTCGGCGACCGTGCGGGCGTCCCGGACGTGACGGCCGCCGCCGCCACGCTGCCGATGCCGCGCTTGCAGGCGCGCCGGGTGCTCGTGCTCGACGACGAGGAGCCGATCCGCGAGGGCCTCTGCCTGCTGCTGCAGGAGTGGGGCTACGACGCGGTCGGCGCCGCATCGATCGGCGACGCGCTTCGTGTCGTCGACCGGCAGGACGCGCCGCCCGATCTGATCCTCTCCGACCTGCACCTCGGCGCGCCTTGCAGCGGCACCGACGGCATCGACGGCGCCGACGGCGCGGCGATCCGGCGGCGCTGCGGCAGCGAGGTCGCCGCGATGCTGATCACCGGCGACACCTCGCCGACGGAGCTCCGCCGGGCGACCGAGAACGGCCATCCGGTGCTCTTCAAGCCGGTGCAGCCGCGGGAGCTCTACGAGGCCCTGTGCGGCCTCGGGTCCTGACGAAGGCTACGGCGCCGAGGACAGGACTTTTGGCACGGCCGCGTGTCGTTCGGCCGGGCGAGAGGTCGCCCGCCTCAACTGCATGCCGATCCCGCCGATAACGATTCAACCCGCGTTGACGCCTCGATGTCGCGGGCGCCGTGTCGCCATCCTGCGCAGCGGCTGTCCTGGAGAACCCCCCGGATCATGACTACCCCCAGCCTTGCCCAGCACTTCGACGAGTACTTCGAAGTCGTGCCGGCCACGGATGCCGCGGCGCGCAGCGAGGTGTTCAGGCTGCGCTACGCGGTCTATTGCGAAGAGCTGGCGTACGAGGACAAGAGCGTCTTTCCCGACGGCGAGGAGCGCGACGACTTCGACGAGGATTCGCAGTTCGCGCTGCTGCGGCACCGCTCGACCGGGCGCGGCGTCGGCTGCGTGCGGCTGATCGTCAACGAACGCTCGCCGGACCTGCGCTACCCGTTCGAGGCCGTCTGCGCCGAGAAGCTCGACACCAACCTGGTCGACCTCGACCAGCTCGACCGCAGCCGCATCGGCGAGATCTCCCGGCTCGCCGTGCACCAGGACTTCCGGCGCCGCAAGGGTGAAGCCGAAACGCCGGAAGGCGGAAGCGAACCGGACGACCAGTTCGGCGGCGACCGGCGCTATCCGGTCATCGCGATGGGGCTCTTCCTCGCGGCGACCGCCCTCGCGATGAACCGCGGGCTCGACCAGGTGCTGGTGATGATGGAGCCGCGCCTGGCCCGTCTGCTCGCGCGCTGCGGCATCCGCTTCACGCAGGTCGGCGAGGTGATCGACTACCACGGCCGCCGCGGGCCGTTCCGCATCACGCGCCAGGAACTGCTCTCGAACCTGAACCCGGATTCGGAACTGCTGCTCAGCCTGATGCTCGACCGGCTGCGCTGACACGATCGCCCACGGGCCGGCCGGACCGACGCGCGGGAGCGCGTCATGGTGCGGTGCAACTCAGGGATAGCACTGTTCGCTCGGGAGAGGGCGCGTGATGTACTGCGCGCGGTCGGCGAAGTTACCGGCGAGTACCCGACGGCACACGGGCCGGGAGCGTCGAGCGCATGCGTGCCCGGCACGATCCGGAACGCCGCCGCGGTGCCCGTGCGCGCTGCGCGACCCTGCTCCTCCTCGAAGGTCGAATGGTCACCGAAATCGTCGAATCGCCGTGGCGAACCCTGCGGGAACGCCAGCACGAACGTCAGCACGCGCGCGACGCGAAGCGCGACGCCGTGCTGCTCGCGGCGGCCCGGCTGTTCGCGAGGGCCGGCTTTCAGCGCACCTCGCTCGACGACATCGCGCGAAGTCTCGACGTCAGCAAGCCGACGCTCTATCACTACATCGCCAGCAAGGAAGACATCCTCGTCGCCTGCGTGCAGCGCGGGATCGATGCGTTCTGCGCCGGTGTCGAGCAGGCCGGGCGCCGCGGGCTGACGGGCCGCGAGCGGCTGCGCGCCGCGATGCGGACCTACGCCGAGGTCGTCACCGGCGATTTCGGGCGCTGCGCGATCCGCGTCGGCGACGACCCGCTGCCCGAAGCCAAGCGGCGCGAGATGCGGGCGATCAAGGCGCAGGTCGATCGGGTCTTCGTCGCGCTGGTGCAGGAAGGCGTCGACGACGGCTGGATCATTCCGACCGACCCGCCGCTGGCCGCCGGCACCGTCGTGAGCGCGCTCGGCGGGATCGGCCGCTGGTATCGACCCGGTGAACACGCGGTGCGCAGCCTCGAGGACGCGACCGAGCACTGCATCGAGATGTTGATGCGGGGCGTGCTGAGCGCTCCCGAAGCGGTGTCCGGCCGGCCGGCGAGCGAGGCGGCGCAGCGCCCGCGCCGGGCCGCCGGCGATGCCCCCGTCCCTGGAGAAATCGCCTTGGCCGACACGACGCCCCTGCAAGACCCGCCCGACATCCGCCGCGAGGTGCACTTCGGCGACCGCGTGGTCCGCTGCTTCGCCGACCGCCCCGCGAATCTTGCCCAGATGCTGCAGCAGGCCCTCGAGGCGCGGCCGGACGGCGAAGCGCTGGTCGCCGACGGCCTGCGCCTGAGCTGGCGCGAGCTCCACCACGCCGCGGCCAAGT
>CAZZWY010000485.1:0-3636 GCA_964657785.1 uncultured Acetobacteraceae bacterium | reverse complement strand
CGGGCGATTCGGCGGCGCAGGGCTTCGCCCGCAGCCTCGGCGCGGTCTGGGCCGGCGGCTCGGACGAGTCGCCCCCCGAACCGCTCGACGCCGCCATCATCTTCGCGACCGCCGGCGAACTGGTGCCGCAGGGAAGCAACTCCACTGGTAGAAGCTCACGCACACATCGAGCATCAGCAGCGGCAAGGCCATGCCGTAGATCAACGGACCGGTGATCAGGTTCTGCGGCCGGCTGGTCACCAGCCACCGAAGGAAGCTGATTTTCAGGCGACGGTGCGCCGCCTGGACCGAGCGTTCGAAGGCCACGCGCTTGCCGTCGAACTTGAAGAAGATCCGGCTTTCCTGATCGTGGACCGCGGTGCGCAACTCCTCCTCCAGCACCGCCATCTGCGCCAGCAGGTGGGAGATTCGGTCGTTCATGTCACGGCAGGGTACGGGGCGATCGGCCCGCAACCGCGCGCCAGGCTCACGGCGTCAAGTCAGAACCATCTTGTCGACGACGCTGCGCACGCCCGGCGTGCGCCAGGCGGAGGCTCTCGCCGCCTGACGCTCCGACCAGCTCTGCACCGTGCCCGTGAGCGTGATGTCGGCACCGGCGACTGCGACCTCGATCCCTTGCGCATCGGCCGTGGCGGTGCGCTTCAAGGCCGCTTCGATATCGCTCTTGACGGCGCCGACATCGAGCGTGGGCTTGATGGCGATCTGGTTGCTCACCCCCGTGACCCCCGGAAGGCCGCGCACGCAGGCAGCCGCCGCAAGGCGCTGGAATTGCCAGTCGACATCGCCGGTGAGGGAGACGGATCCGTTCTCCACCATCACCTTCACCGAATGGCCGGGAACCGTCGTCGACCAGGACAGCACGCTCTGCGCCGAGCGGGCGATGTCGGCGTCGGTACGCTCTCCGAGTTCGGACAGCTTCACCTTCAGCTCGACGGACAGGGCCTCGACGCCGGAGACGCGTTGCGCGGCACGTTCGGCATGCCATTTCTCCACAACGCTGCTGACTTCGCCGGACAGCGTCACCACGCCGTCCTTGGCCGCCACGCCGATCTGGGACGAAGTGACCTGCGGTTCCCACTTCAGTTCCTGGCCGACATCGTGTTGGCGTTGGCTGTCCGTCTTCATGGCGCGCTTTCGGTTCATTGGAGAGGTGCCGAACGTGGCGTGCGTCGCATGCGCGTGTCTGTGCTGTCAGACGCAGTCGCCGCGGCTCGGGCGAGCGCTGGATCCTTCCCCGCCCGCCGGCCACGCGCGCGGGCCGCACGGGGTGACCGCGGCCGCGCCCGGACAGAGCAGCTTCGAGAGTCAGGCGAACGTCAATTCATCGACCACGCTGTGCACCCCCGGGGCGCCCCACGCCGTGTTCGTCGCGAGTTCACGCTCGGCAAAACTGTGGATGCTGCCCGTCAGGGTGACCTTGGAGCCGTCGACGCGAACGGTGATGTCCTTCGCATCCTTCGTGGCCTGGCGCTTCAGCGCCGCCTCGATGTCGGCCTTGACCACGCTCGACGTCACCTTCGGCTTGATGGCGATCAGGTCGCTGATGCCCTTGACGCCCGCGAGATAGCGCACCGCGTCGGCGGCTGCCTGCTTCTGATACTGCCACTCGACTTCGCCGCTGAGCGTCACCCACCCCCCTTCGACCTTGACCTTGACCGCGTCGTCGGGAACCGAGGTCGCCCACGCCAGCATGTTCCCAGCCGATTCGCCGATATCGCCGTCGTTGCGCTGGCCCGTCGCGGGCAGTTTCACCTCGATTTCGATCGCGAGTGCCTTCACGCCGGAGACGCGCTGAGCCGCGGACTCGGCGTTCCACTTCTCCGCGAAGCTCGCGACATGGCCGGCGAGCGTCACGACGCCGTCTTTGACCTCGACGCCGATCTGCGCCGCGTGCACGGAAGGTTCCCAGTTCAGTTCGGCGATGACGTCGGTCTGCAATTGCTTGTCGGTTTTCATGATGTGTTTCCTGGATGGTCGAGAAGCTGCAAGGCTGCGCCCGACGGCCTGGCGGGTCTGTGCGGCAGCCCGCATTGACAGGCCATTGCGATTGATCGCACCGCGTCTCGTATTCGATATTTCTGCGAACGACTTCTCTTCGGAAGATCGCGAGGTGGTCAGACGAGCGCCGCCGACACGAAGACGTTGAGGGTTCCGCTCGAGACGAGACGAGCGGCCCGGACTGTCCTTCGACGAGGCCGCGCGGCTTCATGAGGGATGCTGGCAACAGCCTGGAATTGCGCGAAACAGCTCGCGATGCGACCTCTGGCGCCCGCACGCAAACGAACGGGCGGGCGACCGAAAATCAGACGGCCACGGCGCTCGCCAGCACCGCGCTGGCACGTGCCTGGTCCGCAGCGCCACCGTGGACGAGGAGCACGTACTTGTCGACCTTGAGTGCCGCCTCGTACTTGATCGCCTGATCCTTCGGGACGCCCACCTGGCTCAGCGCCGCGCCGACCTACGGATCAATACGTCAGTCGTACCGTGCGGCGTTCGGTCAGCCCCGAACTCCCCGGCACGTCAATACGCATTCGACGATCCTCACCCCGTCGGCCGCGAACGTCTGTTCGGTAGCACGCGTTACGACATCACCCGGGACGTGGCCCCCTGCTCGACGACCGCGGTGCCTCAGCGGTCGAGGGGCTGCGTCATGGATGGCAGGATTTCGGCAGGGAAGCTGCGTGGCAAACCTCCGAGCGAAACTGCTCGGCGCTCACCCGGTAGCCGGCGCTCGACGGCAACTTGCTCGCCCAGGCATCGCACGGTTCGCGGACCATTCGCAGCAAGGCGACAAGACGGGGATCGGCGATGGCGCCGCCGGTGGACTTGCAAAATCGGCAGTGGAAGTCATCCGCCGTCATGCGCTGTGCCACGAAGTCGTCGATCGACCTGCAACATCGCGCATCACGCTCGTGACGCGACGCCGGCAGCACCTGCGAAGCAGAAGGCGTTGGGCCGACGTCCTTCGCGGCGGCTTCCTGAAAAGGATCGGGCTTCGGGGATATCGCGGGACGAATGGTCATTGATTGAACCGGTCTGAACCTCGTGAAACACATTGACTCTCGCAGCCGCCTTTCGCTTTGGCGTCAGTGCGACAGCGCACGCCCTGCCCTCGATCGCACCGGTGTTGCGGCCGGGGCCACGCCGTTGCCGCACCGATGTGGGCTGGCGCACAGACGCGCCGGCCATCGACCCGTAGAACCCGAGCCTTCAGCAGGCCGGCTCGGCCCTGCGTTTATCGAAGGCTGGCGATGCTCGACACGTTCCGCAGACCCGCTCCCCTGCCCACGGCCGTGGCACCCGCCGTTCGTCCGCCGATGGCTGTCGACCTCGACGCCCTCGGCATCAACCTTCTCGCATGCCGCGCCTGCCAGGGCCGCTGGTTCACCCTGGCTTGTGCTGCCGAGGCGGCGCAGCGCTTCCTTGCCCCACGGGTCATCACGACGCTCGTCGCAGCCATGGCGCTCTGGGCGGCCGTCGGCGCACTGGCATGACGCCCGGCCTGCAACCGGTCGGGGCGCCCGACCCGACCTCGGCAAACGACGGCGACTACCCGGCGGCGACCCTGTCGCCCGAGGCCCTGCGCCTGATCGACGCCTACTGGCGCGCCGCCAACTATCTCTCGGTGGAGATCGG
>CAZZWY010000484.1:0-3642 GCA_964657785.1 uncultured Acetobacteraceae bacterium | reverse complement strand
CTCGGCGACGGCGGCCGCGGCGGCCTCGGGCCGCTGGTCGAAGAGGCGCACGGCCAGGCCCCCGGCCGCCGCGATCTGCGCGATGCCGCGGCCCATGGTGCCGCTGCCGACGACGCCGATGCAGCGGATCCGCTCGACGCCGGCTGCCGTCACAGCACCTCCGCGAGACCGAGCACCGCGGTCGCCTGGCTGGCCGCGGCCGCGCCGCCGTTGCCGTGGACGAGCGCGGTGCGCGCGCCTGTCACCTGCCGTTCGCCGCAGCCGCCGCGCAGCTGCCGCACCGCCTCGATGACCTCGAAGGCGCCGTACATGTTGGGGTGCACGCACGAGAGCCCGCCGCCGTTCGTGTTCAGCGCCAGGCCCCCGCCGGGGGCGAGGCGGCCGCCAGAGACGAAGGCGCCGCCCTCGCCCTTGGCGCAGAAGCCGAGGTCCTCGAGGAACAGCACCGTGTTGATCGTGAACGCGTCGTAGAGCTGGACGACGTCGATGTCGGCGACGGAAAGCCCGGCCGCGGCGAGCGCCCGGGGGCCCGATTCGGCCGCGGGCGTCACGGTCAGGTCGCGCATGCTCGAGACCTGCCGGTGCCAGCACGCGGTGGCGGTCGAGAGCACGTGGACCGGCGTCTGCGGCAGGTCGCGGGCGCGCTCGGCGCGCGTCAGCACGAAGGCGCCGGCGCCGTCGGTGACGAGGCAGCAGTCGAGCGTGCCGAGCGGGTCGCTGACCGGACGGGCGCGGAGCACGTCGGCGATCGTGAGCGGCCCGCGCTGGAAGGCTTCCGGGTTCAGGCGGGCCCAGGCGCGCGCCGCCACCGCCACCTCGGCGAGTTGCTCGCGGGTGGTGCCGTACTGGTGCATGTGGCGCGAGGCCATCAGCGCGTAGGCCGAGGGCGGCAGGTAGGGCTGGTAGAGGGCCTCGAACGGGTACGGGTCGAGCAGGTTGCGCGCGACGTGGCGCTCGCGCCGGGAGACGGTCGCGCTGCGCTGCGTGCTGCCGTAGCAGACGAGCACGGCGTTGCATTCGCCGGCGTCGAGGGCGAGTGCCGCGGCGGTCAGGTGGGCGATGAACGCCGAGCCGCCGATGTTGGTGCCCTCGATGAAGCGCGGCCGCAGGCCGAGGTGCTCGACGACGTTGAGCGGCCAGGTCGCCGCGTTCATGTTGGCGGTGGCGAGGCCGTCGATGTCGGCCATGCGCAGGCCCGCGTCGGCCACCGCGGCGTGCGCGGCGAGCGCGAGCAGTTCGACGTCGTCGAAGCCCGGCGCCTCGCCGCAGCCGGCGGTCCCGACGCCGACCACCGCGCAGCTGCCGCGTCGCGCGCGGGTCATCGTGCGGCCTCCACGGCGTCGAAGACCAGCCGGGGCGGCGCGTCGACGGCGATCTCGACCGCGGCGCGCACCCGCTGGCCGATCCGAACCGCGCCGGGCGCGACGTTGCGCACCGTGCTCATCAGCCGCACGCCCTCGTCGAGGTCGATCAGGCAGACCTCGTGCGGCGCCTTCGGATCGAGCCGAACGGTGGTCGTGGCGTAGACGGTGCCGCGGCCGGCGGGCTCGAACCAGGCGAGGTCGACCCCGCCGCAGTGCGGGCAGGCCTGGCGGGGGTAGAACACCGCCTGATCGCAGTCGCCGCAGCGCTGGACGACGAAGCGGCCGGCGCCGAGTTCGGCCTCGAAATGCGCCCGGGCACCGCGCGGGGGCAGCGCCGTGGAAGCCGCCCCGCTCACGCCGCGCTCTCCGCGACGATGGTGTTGCGCAGCACGCCGATCGCATCGACCTCGATCTCGACGACGTCGCCGGCCTGCATGAACACCGGCGGCGTGCGCCGCGCACCGACGCCGCCCGGCGTGCCGGTGACGATCACGTCGCCGGCCTCGAGCGGCGTGAACGCCGAGACGTAGGCGATCTGGCGCGGGATGCTGTGGATCATCATGTCGACGGTCGCGCGCTGCATCTCGCGGCCGTTGAGCCGCGTCACGAGCGTCATGTTGCGGCCGGGCTCGATCTCGTCGGCCGTGACCATCCACGGGCCGAAGCCGCCGGTGCGCCAGAAGTTCTTGCCCGGCGTCCATTGCGACGTGGCCTTCTGCCAGTCGCGCAGGCTCGCGTCGTTGTAGCAGGCGTAGCCGGCGATGTGCTGCCAGCTGTCGGCTTCCGAGATGCGCCGGCCGCCGCGCCCGATGACGATGGCGATCTCGCCTTCGTAGTCGAGCTGCTGCGATTCGGGCGGCAGCACGATGCCCTCGCCATGACCGACCTGCGAATCGGGGAGCCGCAGGAAAAGCGTCGGCGCCTCGGTCGTTTCGCGGCCGGTCTCGCGCACGTGTTCGCCGTAGTTGAGGCCGACGCAGACGATCTTGCCGGGGTTGTCGATCACCGGCCGCAGGCGCAGGTCGGCGAGGTCGAGCGTCGGCGCGATCTCGGCGGCGGCGTGCGCGGCGGCGCCGAGCAGGTCGGCGGCGATGAGCGCCTTGAGGTCGGCGGCGCGGCCGGCGAAGACGGGGCCGAGGTCGACGACACGGTCGCCTTTCACGGCGCCGAAGCCGACGCGGCCGGCATGGACGAAGCTGAGGAGTTTCATGGGGTCGCGAGGGAGTGGTTCGTCAGGGTTCTTCGGCCTGGTCGGCGGCCATGCGCTGCGCGACCGCGGCCTGCCAGACCGCGCGCGGCATGAAGCGCGGCGAGTCGGCGGCGATGGCGTGCGCCTGCGCCAGCACCCGGTCGTCGTCCTGGTCGAGGTCGACCGGCACGCGCAGCGGCTGCTCGCAATACCAGGGCGTGTCGAGGAAGACCTCGATGCGGTTGCCTTCGGGGTCGCGGCAGTAGAGCGAGATGGCGTTGCCGTGCGTCACCGCCTGCACGTCGCCGGCCCCGGCGTCGACCAGGCGGCGGCGCGTCTTGCGCAGCGTCTCGAGCGCGTCGACGCGAAACGAGATCTGGTTGATCAGCCCGAAGGTGGGCTCGGCCGGCCGGCCCGAGACCAGCACGATCTGGTGGTGCTCGGCCGGGTCGCGGCTGAGGAAGATCAGCCGCAAGTCGCCGAGCCGGCCTTCGTCGGTCTGGGTGAAGCGCAGCGCGGTCTTGTAGAAATGCGCCACCCGGTCGATGTCGGTGACGAAGAAGCCGAAATGGCTGAAGGCGAGCGAGCTCATACCGCGGCCTCGTCGACGTTGTAGCGGAACAGCCATTCGTAGCGCTCGCGCACCCGCGCCTCGTTCCATTCGCGGTCGACGTAGGCTGCCGCGCCCTCGGCCGAGGCGAGCGCCGGGTTGTGGAAGCGCTTGGCGTTCTCGCTCGACTTGAGCACGATCTCGGTGGTGCGCGGGATGCGCGCGGCGTCGAAACGCTGCAGGGCGAGCGGCAGGTCGTCGGCGTGCGCCTCGATCGCGCGGGCGAGCACGTAGCCATCCTCGATCGCCATCGCCGCGCCCTGCGCGAGGAAGGGCAGCGTCGGGTGGCAGGCGTCGCCCAGCAGGCCGACGCGCCCGCGGCTCCAGCGCGTCATTGGCGCGCGAACCATCAGCGCCCACTTGTACGGCGTCTGCACCCGGTCGATCAGGGTGTGCACGTCCTCGTGCCAGCCGGCGAAGTCGGCGTGGCACTCCTCGTGCGTGCCCTTCTGCGTCCACGACTCGACCTGCCAGTCGTC
>CAZZWY010000483.1:0-3679 GCA_964657785.1 uncultured Acetobacteraceae bacterium | reverse complement strand
ATGAACATGCGGCTGACGCTGCCGTCGTCGTTCGCATCATCGGCCTCGAAGCAGGGCGGGAACAGGAACAGGCCGAACTCGTTCTCCACGTAGCCGACGGTCTCGCCGTGTTGCTCGGCGCCGTTGTTCAAGGTGATCGCGTACGGCGAATTCGGGCGATGCAGCAGGAGCCCCGCGTGCGGGTCGCTGGACCGCACGCCGTCGGGCAGCATCGGCGTGGTGAGCGTGATCGAGCGGAATCGCGCGAAGCGCAGGGGCAGGGTGGTACGGGCCGGCGGCAACTGCACGAGCACCACGCCGTCCTCGGCCACGAAGGCGGTGAGCCGCCCGTTGGTGCACTTGTCGTTGTGGCCGACGATCTCGCAGGCGAGCGGTTCGGTCTGCGGCACCGCGACCGGGTAGCTCAGGTAGGGCGGCATCGGCCAGAGGAACGGCTCCGCCGGGCGCGGTGCGGATGGCGCTGGCGCCGCCCGGGGGGCGACCTTCTCACCGCGCCCCGGAACGGGCGGGTCCCATTCCAGTGGCGTGAGCATCTCCGACATAGGTTTCCTTGGCTCCGAACAGTCGACTCGGGGAGGGCGGCGCGGGCAGTGGCCGCCGTCCGGGATGTTCGCCGGGGCCGGGAGGCGGCGGTCAGCGGAAATGGAATCCGAAGGCGCCCCAGTTTGCCGCCGGAGGCTGCTGGGCGCACCACCCCTCCCGCACCCGGCCGGTGGCGCCGTCGGCGCAAGGACGGTCGCAGGGATTTCGGCGGCACCCGCCGCGGGCCGCTATGCTTCGACTCCACGCTTCCGCCCACGCCTTCGACGACTCCGGAGTTCGCCATGGACCCACGCCGCATCGCTGCCGCCGCCTTCGCTTCGCTGCTTTCCGCGGGGGGCCTGACCGCATTGCACGCGGAGGATGTCGGCAAGGAAAAGGAGAAGTGCTACGGCATCGCCAAGGCCGGCACCAACGATTGCGCCAACATCTCCGAATCGCACTCCTGCGCCGGTCAGGCGAAGGTGTCGGGGGGCGTCGACGAATGGAACTACGTCGCCAAAGGCACCTGCGCGAAGATGGGCGGCCTGAGTTTCGAGCAGGCCAAGGCGGCGCTCGAGAAGAAGTCGTGAGCTCCGCCCGCGGCAGGCCAGTTGGCGCCGCTGTGCCTGCGGCCTGAGCGTTTTAGCCGGCGATGGACAGGCAAGTGCCGGCCGACGTCGGGATCGGGCTGCGCCAGCCGCACCACGAGTCGTTGCTGGAGCGTTTGCCCGGCATCGAGTTCGTCGAAGTTCACGCCGAGAATTTCTTCGCAGACGGCGGCGCGGCGCTGGCCGGCTTGCGGCAGGTCCGGGCTCACTACCCCGTCAGCCTGCACTGCGTGGGTCTCGGCCTCGGGTCGGCAGCGGGGCTCGATCCCTGGCATCTGGAGCGGCTGGCGCGGCTGGCAGGGCGCATCGAGCCGCGGGCCGTCTCGGACCATGCCTGCTTCGCGCGGGCCGCGATGGGCTCGCCGACCCCGGCGGTCGTGCACGCCAACGACTTGCTGCCGATCGCCTTCACCGACGCCTCGCTCGAGCTCATGGTGGCGCACGTGACGCACGTCCAGGAGCGCCTCGGGCGACCGCTCCTGATCGAGAATCTGGCGCAGACGCTCGGCTTCGCCGACGACTCGATGAGCGAGCCCGAGTTCTTCGCCAGCCTCTGCCGCCGCAGTGGCTGCGGGATGCTGCTCGACGTCAACAACCTGATGGTGAACGCCCTCAACGCGTCGACCGGGGCAATTCCGGGGTGTGCGCTGGCGGCCTGCCGTGACTTCATCGAGGCGCTGCCGACCGGCATCGTCGGCGAAATCCATGTCGCCGGGTATTGCGACCGCGGCGCGATCGTGATCGACGATCACGGCAGTCGTGTCCGGCCGGCCGTCTGGGAGGTGCTGGGCCTCGCCTTGCAGCGCTTCGGCACCGTGCCCACGCTGGTCGAGTGGGACACCGACCTGCCGACGCTCGACGTGTTGCTCTCGGAGGCCGCACACGCCGCGGCCTTGCAGGGAATTCCTGCGGTCTCCGCATGACGCCGGGCACGGCGCGCGAGGCGCAGCGCCAGGCGGCCTTGCTCGCATGGATCGACAACGGAGGTGCCGAGCCGCCGGCGCTGCACCTTGCCGAGCACGGCGAACGCCGCGACCGCGGGGTGGACGCCTACCGTGCCAACGCCCGGGCCACGGCGGAGAAGGCGCTCGGGCAGGGGGTTCCGACCGTGCGGCGGATGCTCGGCGATGCCGATTTCGCCCGCCTGGCGCATGAATTCCGCACCGCGTGCCCGCCGCTCCGCGGTGACCTCGGCGAATGGGGAGGCGCCTTGCCGGCGTTCATCGAGGCGCATCCGGCGCTCGCCGCGTGGCCCTGGCTCGCCGACGCCGCGCGGCTCGATCTGGCGCTGCACCGCAACGAACGCGCGGCCGACGCGGTCATCGACCTGGCCTCGCTGCATTTGCTCGGCGCGGTCGATCCGTCGAGCCTGCACCTGCTGCCGATGCCGGGCACCTCGGTGCTCTCCTCGCGCTGGCCCGTCGTGGCCATCCACCGGGCGCACCAGGTGCCGGAAGGGGCCGAGGCCGACGTCGCCTTCGCCGACGTGCGCCGCGCCCTCGCCGCGCACCGGGCCGAATGCGCGATGATCGTGCGCCGCGGCTGGCGCGGGGTCGTGCACCTGCTCGACGCGCCGGAAGGCGTCTGGATGCGCAGCCTGCTCGCCGGCGAGACGCTCGCGGAGGCGCTCGACCGGGTCGGCGACGCCTTCGATTTCAGCGCCTGGCTCGCCCGGGCGGTCGATGAAGCATGGATCGTCGGCATCGTGCAGCCTCCGCGCGAGGCGGCAGCGAACAGCAGGGAGCATGACGGATGAAGTGCAGGGAGCTCTGGGTTCTCGGGGCGCTGGCGGGCACGGCAGCGGGCAGCGGATTTTTCGCGGCGCCGGCGCACGCGGAGGCGCCGATGCCGCTCCCGTTCGGCAACGTCGGCAGTCCGCCGCAGGCGCCGTGGCATGTCGCCGGCCTGCCGCGCCAGACCAAGCCCTTCACGACCTTCAACGTCGTCGACCTCGACGGTCACCGGGCGGTGAAGATCGAGGCCGACTCGTCCTTCGGCAACCTGGTCTACCCGGTGCAGATGCCGCAGCCGGCGTTTCAGCTCGCCTGGCAGTGGCGGGTCGAGAGTCTGGTCGACGCCGTCGATCTGCACGAGAAGCAGGGCGACGACACGGCGGTGAAGCTGTGCGTCTCGTTCGATCTGCCGCTCGACCGCGTGCCGTTCGTCGAGCGGCAGCTGATCAAGGTGGCGCGCGGTCAGACCGAGGAGCCGGTGCCGGCCGCGACCATCTGCTACGTCTGGGATCCGCACCTGCCGGTCGGGACGTCGATCAACAGCCCGTTCACGGGCCGACTGCGCTACAAGGTGCTGGAGAGCGGCTCGTCCCGACTGCACCAGTGGACGGCAGAAAAGCGCAACGTCGCTGCCGACTTCGCCGAGCTGTTCGGCAAGGAGAGCCCCGAGGTGCCGCCAGTGATCGGCATCGCGGTCGGCGCCGATGCCGACAACACGCACGGCCACAGCGTCGCGCACGTGGCGGACGTGGTGATCGAGCGCTGACAGGGTCTAGACAAAATCAATCATGACCCGCCAGTCTACGCAGCAGCATA
>CAZZWY010000482.1:0-3684 GCA_964657785.1 uncultured Acetobacteraceae bacterium | reverse complement strand
CCACGGGGTCGAAGGCTATTGCGGCTCCGGCGTGCAGGACTATCTGCTGTCCCACGCCGGGTTCCGGGGTGCCGCGCGCGACGCGGGCGTCGCCGTGCTCTACCTCCATGCGCTCAACCCGTACGGCTTCTCGTGGCGCCGCCGCGTGACGCACGAGAACGTCGACCTGAACCGCAATTTCCACGATTTCAGCCGGCCGCTGCCGGCGAATCCCGGCTACGAGGAACTCGCTGCGGCGATCGTGCCGGCGAGCTGGCCGCCGCCGCCCGAAGCCGACGCAGCGCTGCGGCAGTTCGCGCAGACGTGGGGTCCCGCGGCGCTGCAACAGGCGATTTCCGGCGGGCAGTACACGCATCCGGACGGCGTGTTCTACGGCGGGCGCGAGCCGACCTGGAGCCACCTCACCCTGCGCCAGGTGCTGCAGGCGCATGCGTCGCGCTGCGAGCGCCTCGCCTGGATCGACCTGCACACCGGCCTCGGGCCGAGCGGTGTCGGCGAACGCATCTTCGCCTGCCGCGACGACGCGTTCGCGCTGAAGCGGGCGCGCGCCTGGTGGGGCCCGAAGGTCACGTCGATCTACGACGGCAGTTCGTCGTCGGCGCCGCTGCAGGGGCTGATGTGGACCGCCGCCTACCAGGCGTGCCCGCAGGCGCAGTACACCGGGATCGCGCTCGAATACGGCACCTTGCCGCTCGAGGCGATGCTCGGCGCGGTGCGGGCCGACCAGTGGCTCGAGAACCACCCGGCGGCGAGCGACGCCCGGCGCTCTGCCATCAAGCAGCAGATCTTCGAGGCCTTCTTCACCGACACCGACGTGTGGAAGGCGCGGGTGCTGGACCAGGCGCTCGACGCCGCGCAGTGCGGCGTGGCCGGCGTCGCCGCCGGCTGATCACAGGTCAGCCCGGCGGCTTGGCCAGTGCTGCGTCCTTCTGCGCCGCGCGCTGCACCGCCGGCCGGGCCTGGATGCGCTCGAGGTAACTCCGCACCACTTCCGATTCCGGCACGAGCTTGAACTGCGTCGTCCAGAAGAGCGACGAGCCCCAGAGCGTGTCGACGGCGAAGAAGCGTTCGCCGAGCAGGTAGGGGCCGCGGGCGAGCTGGTCGGTCAGCGTCTTCCACATCGTGTCGAAGTCGCCGTAGGGGCACATCGCGGGCGGGGCCGGGTCGCGCTTCTGCGCCTTGTCGACCACCGCCGGCTCGAACGACGACCCGTAGAACGCCATCCAGCGCAGAAACGGGCCGCGCAGCGGGTCGCCGATCGGCGGGGCGAGGCCGGCGTTCGGAAATTCATCCGCGAGGTAGGTGTAGATCGCCACCTGCTCCGTGACCAGCTCGCCGCGGTGGCGAATCGCCGGCACCTTGCCCATCGGATTGATCGCCAGGTAGTCGGCATTGCGCTGCTCGCCGGCTTTCATGTCGATGAGCTTCAGTTCGTAGGGCACCCCGAGCTCTTCGAGCAGCGTCAGGACGCCGCCGGAGCGCGAGTGGGGTGAGTGGAAAAAGGTCAGGTCGTGGTCAGCCATCGGGGTCTCCTCGGTCGGGGATGCGGACGGGGCCTCTCCGCGCGGAGACGATTAGGAACACGCGAAGATCCACTCGGGGCGCTCTTCATAGTTCTTTACGTTGAGAGCACACTTACGGGAACTCCAGCTTCCCGAACGCGCTCACCGGCGCGGGGAACCCAGCGGACGAGGAGCTTCGTGGCCGCGGGAGGCCGGTCGGTCGTGAAGGCGCTCGCCACAGCAGCCACGTCCGACAGCGCCGCCTCGTCGTGGAGTTTCGTCTACGACAACTATGGCAATCCGATGACGGTGCAGACCCGAAGCGGCAAGACGCGGCAATACAGCAGCGATGCGCGAGGCCGCATCAGCGCCGCGACCCGGACCGCCGGCATGTCGCTGGCACTGCAGAAGCAGACGACCTGGCACCCGACCTTCAACCGGCCGACGCAATCCGTCAGCCGCGGCGTGACCCGCAACTACACGATCGACGGCGCCGGCCGCGTCACCCAGACCACACGGACTGTGGGCAACACCACCACCACCACCGCGTCGAGCAAGGTCTACAACAGCCAGAACCTGCTGCAGTCGGTCACCGACAGCCGGGGTGCCACGACGAGCTATACCTACGACAGCAGCGGCAACGTGGCGACCATGACCGATGCCATGGGCAACGTCACGACGTACCAGAACTACAACGCGCACGGTCAGCCCGGACGCATCCAGCGGTCCGACGGCACCGTCATTACCAACAGCTACGACACCCGGTTCCGGCTGGCCTCCTCCACTGCCGCAGGCGCCACGACGTCCTACGCCTACGACGCCTCGGGGCGCTTGAGCAAACGCACGGCCGCCGACGGCAGCTGGCGCAGCTTCAGCTACGACAGCGGCGGCTTCCTGACGAGCTACACCAACGACCGCAACGAAACCACCAACATCACCCGGGACGCCACCGGCGCCGAGACCCAGCGCGCGACCTACAGCGCAGGCGGCACCTTGGCGCAATTGAACAAACGGCAGTTGAACGCCGTCGGGCACGTCTCCGCCGTCGTCGATTCGCGCAACTACAGCACCCAGTACAGCTACGGGACCGACGGTCGTCTGGCCAGCACGCTGGACGCCGCCGGCATGACGCGCAGCCAGCAGCTCGATGTGCTCAGCCGCCCCACCTCCTACACCTTGCCCAACACCACGTCGATGCGCCAGGCCGGCGGGCCCGCCACGGTCTCGGTCAACCATTCTTACGACAACGCCAACAACTACACCTCCTTCGTCGACACCAACGTCGTCGCCACCGGCTACAGCTTCGACGGCCTGAACCGCGTCAATGGCGAATCGAGCCCCGACAGCGGCGGCCGAGGCGTCGTGCGCAACGCGGCGGGCGACATCACGTCGTCGACCGATGCGCGCGGCACGACTATGACGGCCAGCCGGGACGCCATGGGGCGGCTCACCGCGTTGACCTCATCTGGCCACACTTACCGGAGCTACGCGTACGTGGCCGGGCGCCGGGATGCGTTGCTTGCATCGATGAGCGACGATCTGTCGACGACGAACTGGACGTACGACAGCGTCGGACGCTTGCTGACTCAGAAGGAGACGGGCGGCGGCCTGAACTTCAACGTCACGGTGGCGCGAGACACGCTCGGCCGGCCCACCAGCGTCACCTACCCGTCCGGCATGGTGGTGGGGATCAACTACTCCGCCGACATCGTCTCGTCGATGGCCGTCAACAGCAGCTCGCTGCTGACCAACGTGGCCTACCGCCCGCAAAGCCAGACGGCGACGGGCTGGAGCTGGGGCAACGGAACACTCTACAGCCGGACTTTCGATGCGGACGGGCGCATCACGGCGGCAAGTCTCGGCAGCGTGCAGCGAAGCTACGGCTACGACGCCGCGGGCCGGATCACATCGCAGACCGACACCCTGACCAACGGCAACCACCAGAGTTCGAGCTTTGCCTATGACGAGGCGGGACAATTGATCAGCTACGTGCCGCCCACCGGGTCGTCGCAGTCCTACACCTACGACCCGAGCGGCAATCGACACAGTCAGAACTCGGGCACCTACAGCTACGTCTCCAACACGAATCGGCTGAGCCGGGCGGCGACGCCGAGCGGGAACCCGATCTATCAGTACAACGCTGATGGGAGCCCGAGCACCGACGGGACGTTCAACTACACCT
>CAZZWY010000481.1:0-3704 GCA_964657785.1 uncultured Acetobacteraceae bacterium | reverse complement strand
ACCCTTTTGGACGGTCTGCTCGGCCACGCCGGATTCATTCACACCTTCTGACCGCTCCGGGCACAGCGATTGCGTCGGTCCCGGTGCAAGGGCGGACCCGCCGGGTATCCGCCTCCGACGCTGTCCAGGAGAGGAGAACGCGATGGAGTCCGCCAGTTCGTCAGGCCTGAAACCGGTGCTCGGCACGCTGCAGCTCTGGGGCATCGCCGTCGGTCTCGTCATCTCCGGAGAGTATTTCGGCTGGAGCTACGGCTGGGCCTCCGCCGGAACGCTCGGCTTCACCGTCACGGCGCTTTTCGTCGCGGCGATGTACACCTGCTTCATCTTCAGCTTCACCGAGCTGACCACCTCGATTCCCGCGGCGGGCGGGCCGTTCGCGTACAGCCTGCTCGCCTTCGGGCCGACCGGCGGCTATCTCGCGGGCGCCGCGACGCTGATCGAATTCGTTTTCGCCCCGCCCGCGATCGCGCTCGCGATCGGCGCCTATCTGCATGTCCAGTTCCAGGGTCTCGACCCGAAGATCGCCGCCGTCGGCGCCTACCTGGTCTTCATGACGCTCAACATCGTTGGCGTTCGGATCGCCGCCGCGTTCGAGCTCGGCGTGACGATCCTCGCGATCGTCGAGCTGCTGGTCTTCATGGGCGTGGTGGCGCCGGGCTTCTCGATCGAGCACTTCACGCGCGGTGGCTGGGCCGGGTCCGACAGCTTCTCGCCGGCGGCGATCGCGGGCATGTTCGCCTCGATCCCGTTCGCGATCTGGTTCTTCCTCGCGATCGAGGGCGTCGCGATGGCGGCCGAGGAGGCGAAGGACCCGAAGCGGTCGATCCCGATCGCCTACATCACCGGCATCCTGACGCTCGTCGTCCTCGCCATCGGCGTGATGCTTTTCGCCGGCGGCGTCGGCGACTGGACGCTGCTCGCCAACATCAACGACCCGCTGCCCCAGGCGATGCGGCGGGTCGTGGGCGACACGAGCCCGTGGCTGCACATGCTGGTCTGGCTCGGGCTCTTCGGCCTCGTCGCCTCGTTTCACGGCATCATCCTCGGCTACTCGAGGCAGATCTTCGCGCTCGCCCGCGAGGCCTATCTGCCCGGCTGGTTCGCCAAGATCCACCCGCGGTTCAACACGCCGCACCGGGCGATCCTCGCCGGCGGCGCGGTGGGCATCGTCGCCATCTTCAGCGACGAGTGGCTCAAGCTCGGCGGCCAGACGCTCACGGCCAACATCGTCACGATGTCGGTGTTCGGGGCGATCCTGATGTACCTCCTCAGCATGCTCAGCCTGTTCAGGTTGCGCCGCACCCAGCCGGAGATGGCCCGCCCGTTCCGGGCCCCGTTCTACCCGGTGTTTCCGGCCTTCGCGCTCGTCGGCGCGGCGGTGTGCATGCTGACGATGATCTACTACAACAGGTTGATCTTCGGCGTCTTCCTCGGTTTCCTGGCGGTCGGTTACGCCTACTTCCGGATGACCCGGGGCCAGCGGGAGGCTGCCATCCTGGCGAGCGGCCGGCTCGCGCCCACCGCTGCGTCCTGACGGGCCCACCCACGTTCCGCCAGGCCCCTGCGATGCCCCGATTTCGCCACAGCGCCGGCACCACGACGCACGAGTTCGCCGATCTGAAGGCCTTGCTCGCCTGCGCGACGCCGGCGCGCTCCGGCGACGTGCTCGCGGGGCTCGCCGCGGAGAGTGCCGAGCAACGCGTCTTCGCCCAGATGGCGCTGGCCGAGCTGCCACTGCGCCACTTCCTGAGCGAAAGCGTCGTGCCGTACGAAGACGACGAAGTCACCCGGCTCATCGTCGACACGCACGACGCGGGATCGTTCGCGCCGATCGCGCACCTGACGGTCGGCGACTTTCGCGACTGGCTCTTGAGCGACGCGGTGACGAGCGCCGTGCTCGCCGCTGCCGCGCCCGGCATCACCCCCGAGATGGCGGCTGCCGTCTCGAAGATCATGCGCCACCAGGACCTGATCCTCGTGGCGAAGAAGTGCCGCGTCGTCACGGCGTTTCGCAACACGCTCGGCCTGCCCGGCCGTCTCGCGACCCGCCTGCAGCCGAATCATCCGACCGACGACGCCGCCGGCATCGCCGCGAGCCTGCTCGACGGCCTGCTCTACGGCAGCGGCGACGCGGTGATCGGCATCAACCCGGCGACCGACAACGTGCCGCAGGTGATCCGCCTCGTGACGATGCTCGACGACATCCTCACGCGCTACGAGATTCCGACGCAGTCCTGCGTGCTGACCCACGTCACCAACACGATCGCCGCGATCGAGCGCGGGGCGCCGGTCGACCTGGTGTTCCAGTCGATCGCCGGCACCGAGGCGGCGAATCGCAGCTTCGGCGTCGACCTGCAGGTGCTCGGCGAGGCCCGCAGCGCGGCGCTTTCGCTGCACCGCGGCACGGTCGGCGACAACGTCATGTACTTCGAGACCGGCCAGGGCAGCGCGCTCTCCGCCAATGCCCACCACGGCGTCGACCAGCAGACCTGCGAAGCGCGGGCCTACGCCGTCGCGCGCCGCTTCGAGCCGCTGCTCGTCAACACCGTCGTCGGCTTCATCGGCCCGGAGTACCTCTACGACGGACGGCAGATCATCCGCGCCGGCCTCGAAGACCATTTCTGCGCCAAGCTGCTCGGCCTGCCGATGGGCTGCGACGTCTGCTACACCAACCACGCCGAGGCCGACCAGAACGACATGGACGTGCTGCTCACCTTGCTCGGCGTGGCCGGCTGCAACTTCGTGATGGGCATCCCCGGCTCGGACGACATCATGCTGAACTACCAGACGACGTCGTTCCACGATGCGCTCTACGCCCGGCGTGCGCTCGATCTGCGGCCGGCGCCGGAGTTCGAGGCGTGGTTGCAGAAGATGCGAATCGCCTCGGCCGGACCCGAATTCCGGCTCGACGAGCGGCTGCCGGACTCGTTCAGCGCCGCCCTCCTGCGGATCGAGGAATGAGCCCGCCGGTCGTCATCGCCAACCGCTGGCAGCAGCTTCGCCGTTTCACCGACGCGCGCATCGCACTCGGCCGCACCGGCGCGAGCCTGCCGACCGCAGCGCACCTCGCGTTCCAGCTCGCGCACGCGAGGGCGCGCGACGCCGTCCATCATCCGCTCGACGTGTCGGCGCTGGTCGCGGCATTGCGCGAGGCTGGCGCGGTGCCGTCCGCGGGCCTGGTCGAGCCCGCGCTCGTCAGCGCCGCCGGCGACCGGCTCACCTATCTGCAGCGACCCGACCTCGGGCGGCGTCTCAGCGAGGCCTCCCGGGCGGTTCTCGAGTCGCGCACGGTCGAACCTCGCTGCGACCTCGCCTTCGTGATCGCGGACGGTCTGTCGGCGCTCGCGGTCGAGCAGAACGCCGCGCCCGACCATCTTGTCGCGCACGTGCTCGATGCCGAGCTTGCGCGCACCGCGGGCATCGACGAGCTTCGCGTCGTAGCCGTTGTACATCTTGTCATCGAGGAAGATGTGGCAGAGCGCGTCCCACTGGGTCGACGCCTGGCACGGCATGTTGATGGCGTCGTCGGCGTAGCGCAGGTAGGGCGACGGCACATCCTGGTTGCCGGCGGCGGCATCGGTGCCGGTGGCCAGCATGGTGTGGATCGGATTCCAGCGACCGCCGAACAGGCCGGACTGGATCGGCTCCTTCAGCGACAGGCCGAGCGAGAACACTTTGCCCTTTTTGATGAGCTTGCCGGCCTC
>CAZZWY010000480.1:522-3712 GCA_964657785.1 uncultured Acetobacteraceae bacterium | reverse complement strand
GTCGGAGGGCAGCGTCTCCTGCGCCTGCACGGTGACGCGGTAGGTGCCCTTGGTCGGTGCGTCGAACTGGAGCGCCGCCGCGCCGTGGTGCCCGCCGCTGTTGTACGTCAGCTTGTCGACCTTGCCGTCGCTGCGATTGCCGTAGGACTCCCCCGTGACCGGCTGGCCGCTGGGACCGACGATCGCGATCTGGAAGTTCGGGATGCGGCTGATGCTGCTGCTGACGTTGCTGGCCTCGTAGTACCCGATCCACTTGCCGGTGCCGTTCAGCGTGATCGTCCCGGTACCGCTCGAGAACGACACCCGCTGGAAGTCGTCGACCTTGCCGATCGACTTCTTGGCCAGCACGACGCCGCCGATGACGAACAGCACGACGGCCAGCACGAACAGGACGATGGACAGGCGCAGGGGCGTGCGACCGCGCAGGCGGGGCCGCAGGGCGTTCGCGTCGGACGATCCCGGGTAGGCGGGCTGGTTCGGCGGTGGCGGATAGCTCATGCGCAGAGTGTGCCCTGTCCGGCCGCTCGCGCGAAGCATGATCGCGGAGCGTCCGGGATCCGGTTATCGCCCGAGCAGGGGCGCGAGAACCTCAATGGCCCGGTCCGTCGCGGCATCGTCGACGTCCAGGTGGGTGACGATGCGCAGCACGCGCGGGCCCAGCGCCGACACCAGGACGTTCTCCTCGGCGGCCTTGCCGGCCAGTTCGGCGGCGTCGGCGACGGGCAGCACCACGATGTTGGTGTCGACGGTGTCCGGGTCGACACCCAGTGCGCCGGCGAGCCGGCGGGCCCGGGCGTGGTCGTCGGCGAGCCGCTCGAGGTGGTGCTCGAGTGCGTACAGCCCGGCGGCGGCCAGGATGCCGACCTGGCGCATCCCGCCGCCGTAGCGCTTGCGCCAGACCCGGGCCTCGGCGATCCGCTCGGCCGACGCGACCAGCACCGACCCGACCGGCGCGCCGAGGCCCTTCGAGAAGCAGACCGACACGCTGTCGAAGTGCCGAGCGATCTCGCCAGCCGGCACCGAGAGGGCGACTGCGGCGTTGAAAAGCCGCGCGCCGTCGAGGTGGGTCGCGAGGCCGCGGCGCTCGGCCAGCGCCCGCGCCGCGGTCAGGTAGTCCAGCGGCAGCACCTTGCCCCCGATTGTGTTCTCGAGCGTCAGCAGCCGGGAACGGGCGAAGTGCGCGTCGTCGGGCTTGATCGCAGCTTCGATCTCGTCGAGCGCGATCGAACCGTCGGCCCGGTGCGCGAGCGGCTGCGGCTGCACGCTGCCGAGCACTGCGGCGCCCCCGCCTTCCCAGCGGTAGGTGTGGGCCATCTGCCCGACGATGTACTCGTCGCCGCGACCGCAGTGGCTCATGATCGCGACGAGGTTGCTCTGCGTGCCGCTCGGGACGAAGAGCGCCGCTTCCTTGCCGAGCAGTGCGGCGATGCGCTCCTGCAGCGCATTGACGGTCGGGTCGTCGCCGAACACGTCGCCGACAGGCGCGACGCTCATCGCCTCGCGCATGGCGGGCGTCGGCCGGGTGACGGTGTCGGACCGCAGGTCGACCGTCGTCATGCGCCGGCGCCCGCGGTCAGAAAATTCTTCAGCATGGCGTGCCCATGCTCGGTGAGGATCGATTCGGGGTGGAACTGCACGCCTTCGAGCGGCATGTCGGTCGCGGCGAGTTCGCGGTGCCGCACCCCCATGATCTCGCCGTCCTCCGACGTGCTGGTCACCTCGAGCGACCCCGGCAGCGTGTCGCGCTCGATCACGAGCGAGTGGTAGCGGATCACGGTGAAGCGACTCGGCAAAGCCCGATAGACGCCGCGCCCGTCGGTCGTCACGACGTCGGTTTTGCCATGCATCTGGGTCTTCGCCCGCACCACCTTGCCGCCGAGCGCCGCACCGATCGCCTGGTGGCCGAGGCAGACGCCGAGGATCGGCAGCTTGCCGGCGAACGCATCGATCGCGCTCAGGCAGACACCCGCTTCGGCCGGCGAACACGGGCCGGGCGACAGCACTAGCCTGTCCGGCCGCAGCGCGGCGATGCCGGCGACGTCGATTTCGTCGTTGCGCCACACCCGCACGTCCTCGCCGAGCTCCGCGAAGTACTGCACCAGGTTGTAGGTGAAGCTGTCGTAGTTGTCGATCATCAGCAGCATGGGCGCTCGATTCTGTCGATACCGCGGGGCGCGTGGGCGACAACCCCGATGCAGGCCCGCCCGGTCACATTCTCGTTGAAGACATGAGCCCTCATCCGGTCGCACCCACCTCGCCGCCCCGAATCGCCTCGGCGCGCCGCACGACGTTCTGCCGCTCGGCCTCGCTCATGCGCGCGACGTTCTTCACCTGCAGCGTCATGCGCGGGTTCTTCGAGAGCAGCGCTTCGTGGCGCATCAGGAAGTCCCAGTAGAGCGTGGTGTACGGGCAGGCCGTGTCGCCTTCGCGTTCGGCCGGGTCGTAACGACACGAGGCGCAGGGGCCGCCCATGCGCTGGATGTACTTGCCGGTCGCGACGTACGGTTTGCTCGCCATCAGGCCGCCGTCGCCGTACTGGCTCATGCCGATCGTGTTGGGCATCTCGACCCACTCCACCGCGTCGACGTAGAACGCCAGATACCACTCGTGCACCTGCCGCGGCTCCACGCCCAGCAGCAAGGCGTAGAGGCCGGTCACCATGAGCCGCTGGATGTGGTGGGCGTAACCGTGCGCCAGGGTCTGCGTGATGACCTCGCGCAGGCAGGCCATGTCGGTCTCGCCGGTCCAGTACCAGGCCGGCAGGGCCTGACGGGCGTCGAGGGCATTGTGGTCGGCGTAGTGCGGCATCTGGGTCCAGTAGACGCCTCGCACGTACTCGCGCCAGCCCATGATCTGGCGGATGAACCCTTCGGCACTCGCCAAGGGCACTCGCCCGGCGCGATAGGCCGCCTCCGCCGCCTGCACCACCTCGCGCGCGTTCAGCAGCTTCAGGTTCAGCGCCGCGGACAGCTGCGAGTGGTAGAGCCAGGGCTCGCCGGGCCAGAGCGCATCCTCGAAGCGGCCGAAGAGCGGCAGCCGCTCGTCGACGAATCGCTGCAACGCCAGCAGGGCCTGCTCGCGCGTGACGGGCCAGGCGAAGCTTTCCAGCGAGCCGGGATGATCGGCGAAACGTTCTTCGACCAGCGCGATCACCTCCCGGCTCACCGCGTCGGGCGGGAAGGTGGCTCTC
>CAZZWY010000480.1:0-512 GCA_964657785.1 uncultured Acetobacteraceae bacterium | reverse complement strand
GCGGGCAGCGGGCCGGGACCGGCGCGGCCGAAGGTCTCGCGGTTGTCGGCGTCGAAATTCCAGCGGCCGCCGACCGGTCGGGCATTCGGCGGCTCGCCCTCCATCAGCACGCCGTGGCGTTCGCGCTGCTCACGGTAGAAATATTCCAGCCGCAGCGACTTGCGCCCTCTGGCGTGCGCCGCGAACTCGCGCACGGTGGTGAAGAAGTGACGGTCGTCGCGCAGTTCGAGCGTCCGCCCCGCGGACTCGACCGCGGCCTTGACCGACTGCCAGACTCGCCAGTCGCCCGGCGCGGTCATCACGACCCGCTGCGGCGCCAAGGTCTCGAGCGCCGCCTCGAGACGGGCGGCGAGGCCTTCGAGGTCGGCGGATTCGTCGAGCCGGGTGTAGTTCAGCGGTCGGCCCGCTTCGCGAAGCGCTTCGGCGAAGTGACGCATGGCGCTGAGGAAAATGGCGATCCGCTGCTTGCTCGACCACACATGGGTCGACTCCTCGACGGCTTCGGCCATCCA
>CAZZWY010000479.1:0-3713 GCA_964657785.1 uncultured Acetobacteraceae bacterium | reverse complement strand
CGGGCTCACGCTCACCCTCGGCATCGATCTGAAATCGACCGTGCTGCTCGCGCTGTCGCTCTTCGTCGCCGGCCTGGCACTCAGCACCGGCCGCACGACGGTGCTGCAAGGTGCGGTGCTGCTCGTGATCTTCGCGACCTATCTCTTCCTGACCATCGTGCCCTGAACCGGGTCACAGCCGCTCGGTCTCCGCCGCACCCGGCTGCCACTTCAGCAGCCGCCGCTCGACGCGCCCGACCGCGGCGTCGAGCACGAGCGCGAAGACTGTCAGGACCAAGATCCCGGCCATCACGGTATTGATGTCGAACGACCCCTCGGCCTGCAGGATGAGATAGCCGACGCCGCGCGAAGAGCCGAGGTACTCGCCCACGACAGCGCCCACGAACGCGAGGCCGACACTCGTGTGCAGCGAGCTGAAGACCCAGCTCGTCGCACTCGGCAGGTAGACGTGACGCAGCAGCTGCCGCGGCGACGCACCGAGCATCCGCGCGTTCGCCAGCACGACCGGACTCGTCTCCTTCACGCCCTGGTAGACGTTGAAGAAGACGACGAAGAAGACGAGGGTGACACCGAGCGCGACCTTCGATGCGATGCCGAGCCCGAACCAGACCGCGAAGATCGGCGCGAGGATGACCCGCGGCATGCTGTTGAGCGCCTTGATGAACGGGTCGGCGATGGCCGCGACGAGCGGACTCAACGCGAGCCAGAGGCCGGCCGCCAGGCCGACGAGGGTGCCGATGCCGAAGGCGAGCGCCGTCTCGACGAGCGTGACCCAGAGGTGCGGATAGATATCGGCGTTGCCGACGAACCACGCCGCGATGCGGCCGAAGATCTTCAGCGGCTCGCCGAAGAAGAAGGCCGCCTGCCGGTCGTTCTCGAACAGGAACGGCGGGACCAGGCCCGGCGTCGTCAGCACGTGCCAGGCCCCGAAGAGCAGCACGAGCAGGCCGAGTTGCCAGGCCCGCAGGTTGCCGCGACGCGGCCGCAGGCGCCGCCAGACGCCCGTCATGCGGCGAGTTGCTGGCGGTACGCCTTCAGCACCTCGTCCCGCAGCACGCCCCAGATCGCCTGGTGCAGCGCCACGAAGCGCGGCGCGGCACGCACTTCGGCGACGTCGCGCGGCCGCGGCAGATCGACCACGAACTCGCCGATCGGATGCGACGCCGGACCGGCGCCGAGACAGACGACGCGGTCGCTCAGGGCGATCGCCTCGTCGAGGTCGTGCGTGATGAAGAGCACCGCCTTTCTCGAGGCCGCCCAGAGGCCGAGCACTTCGTTTTCCATGAGCTGCCGGGTCTGGATGTCGAGCGCGGAAAATGGCTCGTCCATCAGGATGATGTCGGGGTCGAGGACGAGCGTCTGCGCCAGGCTGACGCGCTTGCGCATGCCGCCGGAGAGCTGATGCGGATAGCGGTCGCCGAAGCCGCCGAGGCCGACGCGCGCAAGCCAGTCGTGCGCCCGCGCCCGCGCATCGGCGACGCCGCGGAACTCGAGCCCGGCCATCACATTCTGCGCGGCCGTCCGCCAGGGCATCAGGCTCTCGGCCTGAAACATGTAGCCGGCCCGGCGGTTGAGGCCGGCGAGCGGCTCGCCGAAGACCCGGACGCTGCCGGCGCTCGGCTCGATCAGGCCGGCCGCGAGGTTGAGCAGCGTGCTCTTGCCGCAGCCGGTCGGGCCGACGACGGAGACGAACTCGCCCGCCGCGACCGACAGCGTCACGTCCTGCACCGCGGTATAGCGGCCGGACGGATGGTTCCGGTCGACGAAGCTCGCCGCGACGCCTTCCAAGTGCAGCGCCGCGGGCGCGGGGCCGGCCGGGAGAGACGCGCCCCTCATCCCTTCGGATAGCGCGCGAGCGCCTGGCGCACGAACTCGTTGGTGGAGAGTGCCGCGAGGTCGATCTTCGCCCCGGCCACTTCCGGGTCGATGCTCGCGAGCGCCCGGCGCGCGGTCTCGCCGCCGGCCTCGGGGATGAGCCCGTCGACCGACAGCGCCCCCTTCGCGGCGAGGAACGCCTCGACATAGACCGCGCGGTCGCCGAGCTGGTAGCTCTCGGGCACGGCCTTGATGATCTCGCTCGCACCGGCGGCCTGGATCCACTTGTCGGCGCGCACGATCGCGTCGGCGAGCGCCTGCACCGTCGCCGGGTTGCGGTCGATGAAGCCCTGTGCCGCATAGAGGCAGGCCGCCGGCATCGGGCCGCCGAAGACGCGGTCGGCCTCGGCGACGACGCGGGTGTCGGAGACGATCTTCAGGTCGCCCGAGCGCAGCAGCAGCGTCACGACCGGGTCGAGGTTGCTGATGGCGTCGATCTGCCCCGCCCGCATCGCCGCCACCGCGCCGCTGCCGGCGCCGACGCCGATGATCGTCACGTCCCCCGGCTTCAGGCCCGCCTTGGCGAGAACGAAATTGGCGAGCACCTGGGTCGACGAGCCGGGCGCGGTCACGCCGAGCTTGCGGCCCTTCAGATCGGCGACGCCGCGAAAGCCCGGCATCGTCTTCGGGTTGATGCCGAGCACAATCTGCGGCGCGCGCCCCTGCAGCGCGAAGGCCCGCAGGCGCTGACCCTTGACCTGCATCGTGATCGTGTGTTCGAAGGCGCCGGAGACGATGTCGGCGCTGCCGCCGACGAGGGCCTGCAGGGCGCGCGAGCCGCCTGCGAAATCGGCGATCGTCACGTCGAGACCCGCGGCCTTGAAATAACCGAGGCTGTCCGCGATGGTCAGGGGCAGGTAGTAGAGCAGGTTCCTGCCGCCGACCGCGAGCGTCAGGCGGGGCTTCTCGATGCTCGCGGCGCGGGCGGCGGGCGCACCGAGCAGCGCCGCCAGCGCGGCGGCCCCGCAGGCGTGGACGAATCGACGGCGTTGCATGGCGGCTTTGTCTCCAGCTGAATCGGGCACGGCACGGCTCGGATCACGGCCGCGGCCCGGCCCTGGCCGGACGCTGCGCGAGCCCACCCCGTAGAATGAATTTCAATGAATCCTTCGCGCCGAAACGCTCCCCTGCGGTGGGTCATCGGCCTGGCATTGTCGCTGGGCCTGGCGGTCGGCGCATCGGGTCAGACCACGCCTCGCCCGCCGACACCGTCCCCGGTCGCTGCCGCGGCGGCCGAGGTCCCGGCGTCGGCGCCGGTGTCGTTCTCGGCACGCCGCGTGTACGAACAGGCCCGCTCCCAGCTCGTCCAGATCCGCACGGTGCTCAAGGGCCGGGCCAGCCAGACGTCGGTCGGCTCGGGCTTTTTCGTTTCGTCGACCGGCCACATCGTCACCAACTTCCACGTCGTCAGCGAGGCGGCGCTCGCCCCCGAGCGGCACGACCTGGTCTACGTGACCGCCGACGGCCGCGAGGCCCCGCTGCAGATCCTTCAGCTCGACGTGCTGCACGACCTGGCGCTGCTGAAGGCCGCCGATGCCGGCGGCCGCAATTTCGACGCCCTCGCGTTCCGGCCTCCGGCCACCGCGCTGTCGCAGGGGGAGCGGATCTACTCGCTCGGCAATCCGCTCGACGTCGGCTTCGCGGTCACCGAAGGCACCTACAACGGCCTGGTGCGTCGAAGTTTCTACCCGCAGATCTTCTTCGGCGGGTCGCTTTCGGCCGGCATGAGCGGCGGCCCGGCGCTGGACCAGCAGGGCCAGGTGATCGGCGTGAACGTCGCGCGCCGGGTCGATGGCGAGCAGGTCAGCTTCCTCGTGCCGGCCAGGTTCGCCGCCGCG
>CAZZWY010000478.1:1131-3734 GCA_964657785.1 uncultured Acetobacteraceae bacterium | reverse complement strand
CGGCGAAGGCCCGGTCGCGACCGATTTCTATCTCTCGCAACGCGTCGTCGCGCTGCAGCGAGCGCTGCTGAACCAGTTGCTGAGCGACGCGATCGCCTCGCGCGTCCTCGACAACCAGGCGAAGTTCACGCGCCGCAGCGACGCGCTGCAGCTCTCCGAGCTCTACGACCGGCTCGACCGCGACATCTGGAGCGAACTCGCGACCGGCGCCGACATCCCGACCGCCCGCCGCGAGTTGCAGCGCGAGCATCTGAACCATCTGACGACCCTGCTG
The DNA here is from genome assembly GCA_964657785.1 of uncultured Acetobacteraceae bacterium. Classification (GTDB taxonomy): domain Bacteria; phylum Pseudomonadota; class Gammaproteobacteria; order Burkholderiales; family Burkholderiaceae_C; genus LMDS01. The sequence goes on along the minus strand of CAZZWY010000478.1, from coordinate 3,460 downwards.
CTGCGGCCCGCCGCCGCGAGCCGGGCCGACACCCGCAGCCTGGTTCGCGTCGAGTCGCAGCGGCTGCTCACGCGGGTCGTCGCCGCCCTGCAGCGCGGTGGCCTGAGCGCCGACGCACGCTCGCACCTGCAGGACTGCGCGGATTCGCTCACGCAGGCGCTGTCGGCGAAGGTCCAGCGGATCGGGTTGTAGGGATTCGCCCCAGGAGCCTCTCGCCCGGCCGCTCGAAAGCGGGCTCGCTTCCCCTCGACGGGATCGGCGCGCAGCCCCGCGGCGGGTACCTCATGAACGCCAGAGCCAGGCCGCGCCGCGCACGCCCGACGAATCGCCGTGCCGGCTGCGAACCAGGCGGGTGGCCACGCCGTCGATGCCGCCACAGCTGAAGACATGCCGGCCCCAGAGCCGAGGTACTTCGACGAGCAGCCGGTCGATGCCGGAGACGCCGCCGCCAAGCACGATCACGTCCGGATCGAGCAGGTTGATCACCTGGGCCAGCGCCCTCGCGAGGCGATCCTCGTAGCGTCTCAGGCTGGCCTGGCAGCCGGCATCGCCGCCGGCGGCCCGTTCGTCGATCTCGCGCGCCGTGAGGGTCTGGCCGGCGTGCGCCGAATGGTCGCGCGCCAGCGCCGGGCCGCTCAGCCAGGTCTCGATGCAGCCGCGCTGGCCGCAGAAGCAGCCCGGCGCCGGGGTCTCGCCGGCCTCGGCCCAGGGCAAGGGGTTGTGACCCCACTCGCCGGCCAGGCCGTTCGGCCCGCCGAGAGGTCGGCCGTCGACGACGATGCCGGCACCGACGCCGGTGCCGAGGATCACCGCGAAGACGACCGCCGCCCCGGCGCCCGCGCCGTCGGTCGCTTCGGAAAGCGCCAGGCAATTGGCGTCGTTGGCGATCCGCACCGGCCGGCCGAGCACGCCCGCGAGATCGACGCCGAGCGGCTGGCCGTTCAAGCAGGTCGAGTTCGCGTTCTTGATGAGGCCCGCTGCGGTCGCGGTGCCGGGCGTGCCGACGCCGACGCTACAGCCGGCGAGGCCGAGGTCGCCCTCCGCCCGCGCGACGAGTGCGCGGACCGCCTGCAGGATGCCGGCGTAGTCGCCCGCGGGCGTCGGCACCCGCTCGCGCCAGAGGCTGGCGCCGCCGGCATCGAGGACGACCGCTTCGATCTTGGTGCCGCCGACGTCGACGCCGATGGCGGGAAGGGGAAGCGGCGCCGGCATGGCGCCGATTATTCCCTTCCCTGCACCCGACTCACGGCGCGCTGCGCTCGGTGCGGTGGCCGACGACCACCACCCGCGGCAGCTCGACCACCCGAACCTGCTTGACCGCTGCCGGCACGGCGGCCGGGCTGCCTTGCTCGCTGCGGACGGTCAGGGCGATGGCGGCGGTGCTGGCGACGGCGAAGACGGCGGCGATGACGCTGAGGCGGCTGATCATGAGGGGCTCCTTGAGGTGAATCCGGTTGCGATGGAGCGAACTCTAGGAGCCGTCGCCGGGCGTTGAAACCGCGCTGCGACGAACTGCAGCCGGGCCGGGACGAAGCGCGAATCCGGCGGATGAGCGCGACGTGTGGCGGCGGAAATCGTGTCCGCGTCGCGGCGAGTCACCGCTCCCCGGTCGACACACATCGGCGTCGGTCTGCGCTGCTCCACGCCTCAGCGTGGTCGCACGCTCAGCCGTCCGACCGGTCCGCCACCGCGGCATGGCGCCTTGCGCGCCGTGTCGCGACGATCACCAGCGCGGCGAGCAGCGGGATGCTGAGGCCAATGACGAGGTCCGGCTGGACTTCGACGCCGGCCGTCTTCAATCCCTTGGCGACGTAGCCGACCAGTCCGGCGGCGTAGTAGACGATCGCCGCGACCGACAGCCCCTCGACGGTCTCCTGCAGCCGCAACTGCGCTTTGGCCCGCCGGTCCATCGAGGCCAGCAGCGCCTGGTTCTGCCGCTCGCGGGCGATGTCGACGCGCGTCGACAGCAGCGCGCTCGCCCGCGTCACCCGCTCCGACGACTCGTGCATGCGCTGGGACACCGCGGCACAGGTCGCGACCGCCGGAGCGAAGCGCCGGTCCATGAATTCGCCGATCGGCTGCAGGCCCGGCAGCCGGGTCTCGCGCAGTTCGGCGATGCGGGTCGTGACGAGCTGGCTGTAGGCGCGGCAAGCGCCGAAGCGGAAGCGGCTCGCGGCCAGGCAGCTCTCGACCTCGGCGGCGAGGCGGGTGACCTTTTGCAGCAGCGCTTCGTCGTCGTCGCTGCCTTCGGCGATGTCGGCCGTGACCGCCGCGACGGCGCGTTCGATGGTGACGAGCCGGGCCGACTGCTCGCGCGCGATCGGCAGCG
>CAZZWY010000478.1:0-1121 GCA_964657785.1 uncultured Acetobacteraceae bacterium | reverse complement strand
CACCGAGGCGGCGAAGCCGAGCTGGCCGAGGTCGGCGCTCGTCGCGCGGTCCCACGCGAGGTCGACGCGCGGGTCGCGCTCGCCATGGAGGGCGATGACGGTCGGCGGGTCGCTCGGCTTCGCGGTCGCACGCAGCGGCGCCGGCAGGTAGCCCGCGATCGGCAGCGCGAGCAGCGCCATCATGCGGTAGGTCTCGATCTCGAACAGGCGCTGCAGCATCCGGCCGGCCTGGCGCGGCGTGAAACCGGCGTCGACGAGCAGGAAGCGCGAGTAGCCATCGGCGTGGACGCGAAAGTCGGTGTAGGCCATGCCAGCCTGCTCACCGACGCCGCCGCCGATGACCAGGTTGGCGCCGAAGTGATCGGCGAGAAAGCCGGGCTGGTCCTTGACCGACGCCGCGCCGACGATCATCGCGTGGGCGGCCACCAGCACCTGGCCCGGGATGTCGCTGAGCCAGCCGGGCGGCAGCGCGAGCGCGGGCGGGTCGACGAACGGCGCTGCCGCGTCGCCGGGCTGGTAGAAGGTGTAGCTCGAGAACTCGCCGTGGCGCTCCCAGGTGAGCCGCAGCGCACCGAGTTCGGCGTTGAAGTGGTTGACGGTCGCATCCGGCGGCGGCGCGGCGAACGCGGCGCAGAGCGTGCCGAGGTGCGCCCGCTCGGCGTCGCGGCCGGCCGGGTCGATCAGGAGCGCGAGGTGGCTCGCGCGCGTCGGCGTCGTGACCGCTTCGGAGGGGCGGGCGTGGACCTCGTTCGCCAGCGCGAGGCGGTCCGGGTGCTCGGGGGCGGCGAACGCGGTCGACGCGGCGCGGACGTTCATCGGGGCGGGCGGGACGAGCCGGTCGCTGCGCGTGCGAAATGGACCGGATCGGCGCTCAGATCGGCTCCGTCCGCTCGACCAGCCAGGCGAGCGCGGCGCCGTCGACCTTCGGCGAGAGGCGTTCGCGCACCGTCGCGTGGTAGGCGTTGAGCCAGTCGATCTCGTCCTGCCGCAGCAATTCACGGGCGATGCAGCGGGTGTCGATCGGGCAGAGCGTCAGCGTCTCGAACGCCAGGAACTCGCCGAATTCGTCGCCGGCGGCGGCCGGCGCCGGAACGTTCAGCACCAGGTTCTCGATCCGGATG
>CAZZWY010000477.1:660-3735 GCA_964657785.1 uncultured Acetobacteraceae bacterium | reverse complement strand
CGCCGACTACGGCCCCGGCCAGGACGCCGAGGCCCAGTTCAAGAAGACCTTCACGGCCGCGGGCGGGCAGATCGTCGGCGACGTGCGGGTGCCGGTGAAGAACCCGGATTTCGCGCCCTTCCTGCAGAAGATCAAGGACATCAAACCCGACGCGGTGTTCATCTTCCTGCCGCCCGGCGGCGAGACGATCGCCTTCATGAAGGGCTTCACCGAGCGGGGGCTGAGCCAGGCGGGCATCAAGCTGATCTCGACCGGCGACCTGTCCGACGAGGACATCCTGGATGCGATCGGCGACCCGGCGCTCGGCCTCGTCACCTCGTTTCATTATTCGGAGGCGCACCCGTCGCCCGAGAACAAGGCCTACACCGAGGCCTACTACAAGGCGTACCCGAAGGACCGGCCGAACTTCATGTCGGTCGGCGGCTACGACGGCATGCAGCTGATCGCCGAGGTGCTGAAGAAGACGGGCGGCGCCACCGATGCCGACAAGTTCGTCGAAGCCGCCAAGGGCCTGAAGTGGACCAGCCCGCGCGGCCCCGTGCGCATCGACCCGGCGACCCGCGACATCGTCCAGACGATCTACATCAGGAAGGTCGAACGCGTCGGCGGGAAGCTGCAGAACGTCGAGTTCGATGCGGTGCCGGACTTCAAGGATCCGGGCAAGCCGTGACCGTCCTGTTCGACGGCATCGCCTCGGGCGTGCTGCTGTTCCTGATCAGCGTCGGCCTCTCGGTCACGCTCGGGTTGATGAATTTCGTCAACCTCGCGCACGGCGCGTTCGCGATGCTCGGCGGCTACGTCTGCGTGGTCCTGCTCGACCGGTTCGGCCTGCCGTTCCTGGCCGCGCTGCCGCTGGTCGCGATCGTCTCGGCACTCGTCGGCGTGGTGCTCGAGCGCACGCTCTATCGGCGGCTCTACGGCGCCTCGCACCTCGATCAGGTGCTGTTCTCGATCGGGCTGATGTTCGTCGCGATGTCGAGCGCGCACTATTTCTTCGGCTCGCAGCAGCAGCCGCTGCGGCTGCCGGCGATGCTCTCGGGGCAGTTCCACTGGGGAGGCGTCGACGTCGGCGTCTACCGCCTCTTCCTGATCGTGACCGGCCTGGCGCTCGCGGCCGGGTTGCAGTGGATGGTCGCGGGGACCCGGTTCGGCGCCAAGCTGCGCGCGTCGGTCGACCACCCGCGGGCCGCCCGCGGCCTGGGCATCGACGTGGACCGGGTCTTCGTCGCGACCTTCGCGCTCGGCTCGGCACTCGCCGGGCTCGGCGGCGCGCTCGGGGTCGACCTGCTCGGGCTCGACCCGGACTTTCCGATCAAGTACATCGCCTACTTCCTGATCGTCGTCGCGGTCGGCGGCAGCGGCAACATCGCCGGCTCGCTGTTCGCGTCGCTGCTGCTCGGCATCTGCGACGTCGCGGGCAAGTACTACGTGCCGCAAGTCGGCGCCTTCGTGATCTACGCGGTGATGGTCGTCACGCTGATCTTTCGGCCGCAGGGCCTCTTCGGCCGGGCGGCGGCGCGGTAGGGCCCGGAGCGATCGATGACCGCCGTGTCCGTCCCCGGCTTCGATGCCGCTCCCTTGCGGCGCGCCGCGCGCTGGCGCCCGGCCGAAGCCGCGTTCTGGGTGCTGCCGATCGCCGCCTGGTTCGTCTTCCCGGAAGACCTGGCACTGCTCTCGCAGATCGCGATCACGGCGCTCTTCGCGTTGTCGCTCGACCTCGTCCTCGGGTATGCCGGCATCGTCTCGCTCGGGCATGCGGCGTTCTTCGGCATCGGCGCCTATGCGGCCGGCCTGCTCGCGAGGGGCGGCTTCGGCGACCCGCTGTTCGGGCTCGCGGCCGCGGCGATGATCGCGGCGGCGGCCGGCTTGGCGACCAGCTTCCTGGTGCTGCGCGGGTCCGACCTGACGCGGCTGATGGTGACGCTCGGCGTCGCGCTGATGCTCTTCGAGGTCGCCAACAAGTTCACCGGCCTGACCGGCGGGCTCGACGGCCTGCAGGGGATCGAGCTCACGCCGCTCGTCGGCCGCTTCGGCTTCGACATGCTCGGCCGCACCGCCTACGTCTACGCCGCCGGGGTGCTGTTCGTCGTCTTCTGCATCGCCCGCCGCATCGTCCGCTCGCCGTTCGGGCTGTCGCTGCACGGCATCCGCCAGAACGCGGCGCGGATGCCGGCGCTCGGCACGCCGGTCAACACCCGCCTGGTCGCGGTCTACACACTCGGGGCCGGCATCGCGGGCATCGCCGGCGGCCTGCTGACGCAGACAACGCAGTTTGTCTCGATCGACGTGCTCAGCTTCTCGCGCTCCGCGGAGCTGCTGCTCATGCTGGTGCTGGGCGGCACCGGCACGCTCTACGGGGCGATGCTGGGGGCGATCGTCTTCATGACGGTGCATCACCTGCTCTCGGGCATCGACCCGCAGTACTGGCAGTTCTGGCTCGGGCTGGTGCTGATCGCGGTCGTGCTGTTCGCGCGCGGCGGCATCATGGGCGCGCTCGACGCCGTCGCCCGGCGCCTCGGGCGGAGGGCGCGAGCGTGACCGGCATCGCGCTGCGAACCGACAAGCTCGTCAAGCAGTTCGGCGCCTTCGTCGCGACCGACGCCGTTTCGCTCGACATCGCCAGCGGCGCCCGGCACGCGCTGATCGGCCCGAACGGCGCCGGCAAGACGACGCTCCTCAATCTGCTCACCGGCGTTCTCGAGCCGACGTCGGGGGCGGTGATCCTGAACGGCGACGACGTGACCCGCCAGCCGCAGCATCGCCGCGTCAAGCTCGGCCTGGCCCGAACGTTCCAGATCAACCGCCTGTTCGCCGACCTGACGGTGCTGGAATCGGTGCTGCTCGCCGTCTGCGAGCGGCGCGGCCTCGGCGCGCGCTTCTGGCGGCCGCTCATCGCGCACGCCGAGGCGGTCGACGAGGCCGCCGCGCTGCTCGAGCGCCTGCGCCTGCTCGATGCCGCCCACCTGCCGACGCGCAGCCTCGCCTACGGCCGCCAGCGCCTGATCGAGATCGCGCTCGCACTCGCCGCCCGGCCGAGCGTGCTGCTGCTCGACGAGCCGGCGGCCGGCGTGCCGG
>CAZZWY010000477.1:0-650 GCA_964657785.1 uncultured Acetobacteraceae bacterium | reverse complement strand
GGCGAGAGCCGCGAGCTGTTCGAGACGATCGCCCAACTGCCGCGCGACGTGACGATCGTCCTGATCGAGCACGACATGGACCTGGTGTTCCGCTTCGCCGACCGGATCACGGTGCTGGTGGGCGGCGCCATCCTGACCGAAGGGGCGCCGGAGGCGATCGCCGCCGATCCGCAGGTGCGTCAGGTCTATCTCGGCGACGCGGCCCATGGCTGAGCTGCTCGAGGTCGACGGCGTCTGGGCCGGCTACGCCAACGCCAGCGTCCTCGAGGACATCTCGTTTCGGGTCGAGGCGGGCGCGAGCCTGGCCCTGCTCGGTCGCAACGGCATGGGCAAGACGACGCTGCTCGCGACGCTGATGGGGGCGACGCGGCAGACCCGCGGGCGCCTCCGCTTCGCCGGACGCGACCTCGCTGGCGTGCCCAGCCACCGCCGCGCCCAGGCCGGGCTCGGCTGGGTGCCGCAGGAGCGCGACATCTTCGCCTCGCTGAGCGTCGAGGAGAACCTGAGCGTCGTCGCGCGGCCCGGCGCCTGGGATCTCAAGAAGGTCTACGACACCTTCCCGCGGCTCGAAGAGCGGCGCGCGAACCGCGGCAACCAGCTCTCGGGCGGCGAGCAGCAGATGCTGGCGATGGGGCGCGCGCTCATGCTGA
>CAZZWY010000476.1:0-3749 GCA_964657785.1 uncultured Acetobacteraceae bacterium | reverse complement strand
CATTGATTGTTGTCCAACGACAAGATGGCCCAGCCGCAGCCGCTGAACCCAGTTTGCCGCGTCGCTCGGGCAGGCTTGTAAGCGTTTGCATCGCCAGCGCTCGCCGGAAAAATCATTTTTGGCGGCCTCGGACGACGGCCAGGGTGAGGCTCGCGAGCAGCACGAGCACGCCGACCACCCACGCGATCGGGTGGCCGACCACCGCGTGAACGAGCTGCACCGCCTCCCGAATCGGGTTGGTCTGCGAACCGGCCGAAACGCGCGGCGCGTCGATATCGCCGGAACCAGAGGCGCGCGCCCCGTCGCCGTAGACGCTGTAGTCGATCCGGCCGGACGCGTCGGGCGGCGCCTCGCCGGTTCCGGCGCTGTCGACCCGGCGAACGCGTTCCGCCGGTCGATGCGATCCGACATGGAGCCAGGGTGTCGACCCCAGGGCGGACTCGAGGACCGACTGGACGACATCGAGCACGTCGACGCTCGGGTTTTCCTCTACCGGCGCTCCCGCACCCTGCCGTTCGGCGACGGTGTACCGAACCGCGGGGTCTGCTGCGTCGCTTGCGGGTATTCCCTTCCGTGGCGCCACGGCCGACGACGTGGATGCGCGACTCTCGGAGCCCGCTCGCGCCCGCGAACGCCTCGCCTCGGGCGGCAAGGCGGGGTCGGCGACCAACGGCATCGCGGCCGGCGGCGGGTCGGCATGGGCGGCGACCGCATCGTCCTGCGGTATCGGCGCAGCGTCGCAAGTCGCGGTCAATCGCAGCAGTCCGGCAAGGGCGAAGACAAGCGCTATTTTTGCACCGAACGAGTGCGACTTCGCGCCCGCTTCCCCTCGCACCCCGTCGCTCTGTGTCACGTTCGCATCTAGAAACAGCCGTTTACAAAGAGGGTAAATCCTGCGGCAAATTTCTTCTTCAGGGTAAACCTCGAGGGCGAGCACGGGCAGAGGTCGGGAAGATTGCCCTCGTCAATCGAACCCGCGGTCCGCTGGACAAGGGCCGGCGCCGCGGATCGACGTCAAAGCCGCCAGAGGTGGGCGCCGGCGGCCGCGATCTCCGTGGGGTCGTACGCGCTCTTCACGTCGCTGAACACACCACCGGTGACGAGTTTTTCAGTGATCGAGGCACAACCCATGTCGAAGTAGTCCTTGTGCGAGACGGCGGCGACGATCGCGCAGGCCTGCGGCAGCTGCTCCCACGGCGTCAACGGCACGCCGTATTCGTGCTCGCACTCGACCGAGCTGGCGATCGGGTCGTGGATGAAAACGTTGACGCCGAAGCTCTTCAGCTCGCGGACCACGTCGATCACCTTGCTGTTGCGCAGGTCGGGGCAGTTCTCCTTGAACGTCATCCCGAGCACGATGACGTTCGCGCCCTTGACCTGATGGTCGCGCGCGATCATCTGCTTGATCGTCTGCTCGGCCACGTACTTGCCCATGCCGTCGTTGATGCGCCGGCCGGCGAGGATCACCTGCGGCGTGTAGCCCAGCATTTCCGCCTTGTGGGTCAGGTAGTACGGATCGACCCCGATGCAATGGCCGCCGACCAGCCCGGGGCGGAACGGCAGGAAGTTCCACTTCGTGCCCGCGGCCTTGAGCACGTCAAGGGTGTCGATGCCGATGCGGTGGAAGATCACCGAAAGTTCGTTCATCAGCGCGATGTTGAGGTCGCGCTGGGTGTTCTCGATCACTTTGGCCGCCTCGGCGACCTTGATGCTGCTCGCCGGGTATACGCCGGCCGTGATGATCGCGCCGTACACCTCGGCGACCCGCGCGAGCGTCGCCGGCGTGTCGCCCGAGACGACCTTCGTGATCTTCGTGACCGTGCGCTCCTTGTCCCCGGGATTGATCCGCTCCGGGCTGTAGCCGACGAAGAAGTCGGTCTTCCACGTCAAGCCCGAGTGCTTCTCGATGATGGGAATGCAGACCTCCTCGGTGGCGCCGGGGTAGACGGTCGACTCGAAGACGACGGTCGCACCGCGCTTCAGATGCCGGCCGACGCTCTCGGACGACTTGACCAGCGGCGTGAAGTCGGGCTGATGCGCCTCGTCGACCGGCGTCGGCACCGCGACGATGATGAAGTCGGCCTCACCGATGATCGCCGGGTCGGTGCTGCAACGAAGGTGCGTCGAGGCCTTCAGCTCTGCCGTGCTGACCTCGCCGGTCGGATCGACATGACGACCGTAGGCGGCCACTTTGTCGGCCGAGAGATCGAAGCCGAGCGTGGTGAACTTCTTGCCGAACTCGACGGCGAGCGGCAAGCCGACATAGCCGAGCCCGATGACTGCGATCGTGGTCATTGCGTTGTTCCTTTGACTTTGAATCAGTGGCGAGAAGCCGATGCCGCCCGCGGTCGCCTGCCGGCGCCGGCGTCAAACCTTGAAATAGCCGCGGTACCAGGCGACGAAGCGCGCGACCCCGTCGCTCACCGACGTCGCCGGGGTGAAGCCGGTCCATTCGGCGAGCCGCGACACGTCGGCATGCGTCGCCGGCACGTCGCCATCCTGAAGCGGCAGGAAATTCTTCAGGGCAGGCTTGCCGAGCGCTTTCTCGATCGCCTCGATGAAGGCCATCAGCCGGACCGGATCGTGGTTGCCGATGTTGAAGACCCGGTACGGCGCCGCGCCGGTGGCCGCGTCGGGTCGCGACGGGTCGAAGTCCGGGTCCGGCGTCGCGGGGCGGTCGAGCACCCGGACGACGCCTTCGGCGATGTCGTCGACGAAGGTGAAGTCACGCACCATCCGGCCGTGGTTGAAGACGTCGATCGGACGGCCTTCGAGAATCGCCTTGGTGAAGAGGAAAAGCGCCATGTCGGGCCGGCCCCAGGGTCCGTAGACCGTGAAGAAGCGCAGGCCCGTCGTCGGCAGGCCGAACAGATGGCTGTAGGTGTGGGCCATCAACTCATTGGCTTTTTTCGTCGCCGCGTACATGCTGACCGGGTGGTCGATGTTCTGCGTTTCCGAGAACGGCAACTGCGTGTTGCTGCCGTAGACGCTCGAGCTCGACGCATACGCCAGGTGCCCGACGCGGTGATGGCGGCAGCCCTCGAGGATGTTCATGAAACCGACGATGTTGCTGTCGATGTAGGCCTGCGGGTTGACGAGCGAATAGCGCACGCCGGCCTGGGCGGCCAGGTGAACGACGCGGTCCAAGCGTTCGGCCGCGAAGAGCGACGCCATGCCGGCGCGATCGCCGACGTCCATCTCGACGAAGCGGAAACCCGGCTGGGGCAGCAGACGGGCGAGCCGGTCGCGCTTCAACTGCGGGTCGTAGTAGTCGTTGAGGTTGTCGAGCCCGACCACCTCGTCGCCGCGCGCGAGCAGAAGCTGCGAGACGTGCATGCCGATGAAGCCTGCAGCGCCGGTGACCAGGATTTTCATGAACTCTCAGCGCAATTCGGGTTCTCGGGCCGCGGAACTATAGCCGTCAAGTCGGCGCGGGAAGGGACTGGAATGCGGCGAAACGCACGGGGCTGAAAGGCACCCGCGACAGTCGTGGAAGATTGCTCGACGCGCAGTGTCGCGGCAGCACGCACGGGCACTCAGACCAGCACTTCGACGCAACCCGGATGGCCGAGGAAGCCCTGCGGGCTGGCGCTGGCGCCGTAGGCACCCGACTGGAACACCACCGCCAGGTCGCCCGGCTGCCCGACGGCGAGCTCCATCCGATGCGCCAGCAGATCGAGCGGCGTGCAGAGCGGCCCGACCACCGAGGCGATCTCGCGCGGGCCCGCGGCCATCCGGTTGCCGATCGC
>CAZZWY010000475.1:0-3754 GCA_964657785.1 uncultured Acetobacteraceae bacterium | reverse complement strand
GAAACGACTCTCGAAGCGAGAAAAGATGGCAGCACCTTTCATTCTGGTCGGCGACAAGACCGACCACGGCGGCACGGTGATCGAAGGCTCGGCGGTCAGCGATGCGGCTGGCCGGCAGATCGCCCGGGTGGGCGACAAGGTCACGTGCCCCCGGCCCGGGCACGGCAGTCCGACCACGATCGCCAGCGGCGACCCGACCTGCATCATCGACGGCAAGCCGGCCGCGCGCCACGGCGACAGGACCGCCTGCGGGGCCGTTCTCATCTCGTCGCAAGCCGTGACCACGGACTGACGAGCGGCACTTGCTGAACCTGAATCCTGGTGGCGCCGCGCACAGGACCGCGCCCTTCCAATGGCATCGACCCGCGCCGCCGCGTCTGCCCCGGGAGCGCCGATGAGGGTGGTCCTCAAGAACGCCGCGTGGTTCGTCGCGGTGGTCTGCCTGGTGTGGGTCGGTGTGCTGTGGCGCTGGCGGGCCACGCAGCGTGACTTCGACGGTGGCGACGTCGCGGTCTACCTCGTCGTGCTGCCCGTCACGGTGTGTGCGCTTGCCTGGGCAGCGCGTTGGGCCGTCGGGCGCGCACTGGTGGCCCAGGACGCCGAGGCCACCCGCAAGTCGGCGGCCCCGGGCTCGCCTGGCAAGGTTGCCCCGGCATCGGACGCCGACAGCGCGCCGACGACCTGGCACCTGCTGTCGGCCGCCATCCGCACGGCCGCGGGCGACACGGTCGACGAGCTTCTCACCGCCACCGAAGCGGGTGCGCCGCGGCCCGGGCCCGACGCCGAGTTGCACGACGAAGACGGTCTGCCCGTGATGACCGCGCGCATCGAAGACGTCGACATCGCGTCCGTCGAAAGCGCATTCGCGCGCCTCGCCGGCAATCCCCGATTCGCCTCCGCTCATTCATCGGTCCTTGAGACGCCTCCGCATGCGATTCGCGCGCTCGCGATCCTGCAGCCGTTGATCGACGAGGCATGGCAGTCGATCGCCAGCGGCTCGGGACGGTGGGGCGAAGCCGCCACGCCGGCCGGCGGCCCGGCCACGGCGCGGGCGTCGTCCGCCAACGCAAGCGCGCCGACCGACCGGCTCGTCCGCTTCCTGGCGGCCTGGCCCAGCGATTGGGACGACGCGACCTGTGCAGCCGCCCAAGCCTGGCTCACGCAGCACTTGAGCACGCTGCACGTCGACGGGTCGCCGACGGCGCGTCCATCGGTTCAGTCGCAACGCATGAGCGGGGCGGAATTGCTCGTCGCCGCCGAACGCATCCTGGCCGCCCTCCGACGCGAGGGCCGGGACGACCCGCTCGTGCTGCTGGCGTGTCACAGCGACCTCGACTCGGCGGCGATCCAGGCCCTGGAGCGCCAGCAACGGTTGTTTCATCCGACCCGCCGCCCGAAGGTCGCCATGGCGGGCGAGGCGGCGGCCGTGCTGGTCGTGTCGGCCGTCGCCTGGCCCGCCGACGCGCAGCCCGAGGGCGAACCCGTGCGCTTCATGGTGCCAGCCGTCGCCCGCCGAGCGCAGTCGATCGAAGCGCCGGGCCGCGCGGCGTCGGAAGAGACCGTCGCACTGGCGCGGCGCTGCCTCGCCGCGGCCGGGTTCGCCGGCGAGGCCGTGGCCACGATCGCCAGCGATGCCGACCAGCACACGGCGCGCGCCACCGAGCTCTTCGCGGTGACGCTCGCGCTGACGCCCGAACTCGACGCCAACGACGATTTCCGGCTCGTCGGGACGCTGACCGGTCGTCTGGAAGCGGTCGCGCCGCTCGTCACGCTCGCCTGTGCCGCAGCGCAGACGCGTGAATCCGGCCGCCCGGCCCTGGCGTTGTCGCTCGGCGACCCACATTGGCGCGCCATTGCGGTGCTTTGTCCCGAATCGTTCTCGGCCACACCCGGCTCCGCCACCGCATGATCTACATCCCTGCGTCTTCGGGCGCGGCCCTGTGAAGTCCTGAACGATGAACCGCGTTTTCCGTCTGCTGGTCGACCCCCGTGTACTCGGCGTGCTGGGGCTCGCCGCGCTCGCCGCCTTCCTGTTCCTCGGCGCCGACGTGCTGGAGGTCGGCCTCGTCTACGCCGCCATCGCACTCGCCGTTGCCGGCGGCGTCTGGCTCGCCGTATGGGCGGTGCGGTACGTCCGGACGCGTCGCGCGGCGGCTCGACTCGAGCAGGAGCTCGACGGCAACCTCGTGCAGGCGACCTCCGGGACGCCATCGAACAACCGTGGGCAGGTCGAAGCCCTGCAGGTCCGTTTGCAGGAAGCGATCAAGACGATCAAGACCTCCAAGCTCGGCGAACGCACCGGCCGCGCCGCGCTCTACGAGCTGCCGTGGTACATGATCATCGGCAACCCGGCCGCGGGCAAGAGCACGGCCATCGTGCAGTCGGGCCTGCGCTTCCCGTTCGCGCGCGGCACCGACAACATCATCCAGGGCATCGGCGGCACCCGCAATTGCGACTGGTTCTTCAGCAGCGACGGCATCCTCATCGACACCGCAGGACGCTATTCGGTGCAGGAGGAAGACCGCGCCGAGTGGCTCGGTTTTCTGGGGCTCTTGAAGAAACACCGCCGCAAGGCGCCGATCAACGGCATCCTCGTCGCGGCGAGCATCGCCGAGCTGACCGAGGCCCGGCCCGACGCCACGATCCGCCTGGCCAAAACCCTGCGTCAGCGCGTGCAGGAGTTGACCGAAACGCTCGAGGTCTTCGCGCCGGTCTACGTGCTTTTCACCAAGGCCGACCTGATCGCCGGTTTCAGCGAGTTCTTCGCCGACCAGGACCCGAAGGAGCGCGAGAAGGTCTGGGGCGCGACCCTCGCCTACCGGCCCGACCAGCCGGCCGACGCGGTCGAACAATTCGACCGGCATTTCGACGAGCTGCAGGACGGCTTGAAGGAACTGGCGCTCGCGCAGATGTCGCTCCACAGGGGCAAGCCGTTGTCGCCGGGCGTGTTCGCGTTCCCGCTCGAATTCGCCGCCACCAAGGCGGTGCTGCGGACTTTCGTCGCGACGCTGTTCGAAGAGAACCCGTACCAATACCGGCCGGTATTCCGCGGCTTCTATTTCACGAGCGCCGTGCAGGTCGGCGAATCGAGCAGTCAGGCGCGCCACGGTGTTGCCGACGAGTTTGCATTGACGGCGCGGACCGACAACGCCGGCGCCGTCGTCCCGAGCGAGAACGGCTTCTTTCTCAAGGAACTCTTCACCCGCGTCATCTTCGCCGACCGCAACCTCGTTCGCCAATACGCGAGCCGAACCAAGCTCCGGGCCCGAAGCTTCGGCTTCGTCGGTGCGGTCCTCGCGTTGGCGCTCTTGCTCGCGCTCTGGAGCTGGTCGTATGCAGGCAACCGGCAATTGGTGGCGAGCGTGCAGGCCGATCTGGAGAAGGCGGTCCGCCTGCAGGACGACCGCGTCGACCTCGCGTCGCGCCTGCAGGCGCTCGAACTCTTGCAGAACCGCATCGAAGAACTTTCGGCTTGGCGCGACCGTCGGCCGGCGTTGTTGGGCCTCGGCCTCTACGAGGGCGACGAAATCGATCGCAAGCTCCGCCAGGAGTACTTCCAGGGCGTTCGTCGCGTGATGCTCGAGCCGGTGGCGCAGGCGCTCGAGGGCTATCTCGGCGAAGTCAACCAGCACGCGAGCCAGTTGAAGCCGTTGCCGAGCGACGCCGTGACGGCGGCCGCCCCTAGCGCGAGCCCCGCCGCCGCGACGGCCGGCGCAGCCCCTGCCGTGCCGTCGCGCTATGCCGAAGCCTCGCC
>CAZZWY010000474.1:0-3759 GCA_964657785.1 uncultured Acetobacteraceae bacterium | reverse complement strand
ACGCTTTCCGCCGGATCGCCGACGAGGCGAGCGACCAGCTTGTCATGCGATTTGATCTCGGTCACTTCGCCCGCCCGGGCTCTGGCGATGTACCGCGAAAGCGTGTCTTGCCCACCACCGCAGGCGAAGCCGGTCAATCGTCATCGTCCGACATGTTTCGAGCGCCTTCGCCGACCCCTCGCGCTGGCCGATGTCAACACAGTATCGGGCCCTGCCAATTCACTCAATTTCCCCATGACTGCCACCGTCCTCGAAGCGACCGCCTCGTCCTCCACACCGGGCGTCCCGACAACTGTCGTCGCGCCCGACGCCCCGGCCGCCCCTTCCAGTGGCAAGACCTTCGATATCGACTGCACGCTGACCTACCGGCTCGCGCTGCCGACCGATTTCCTGTTCCAGATCCATGCCATGCACGGGATGGACCAGGCAGTGATGTCCGAATCGCTGACCGTTTCGCCGGAGCTCCCGGTCCACGTTTACGAGGATCCGAACGTCCATCACCGCTTCCTGCGCCTGCACGGCGGGCCGGGTGATCTCCAGTTGCGGTACAAGGCCCGCGTTCGCCGCTCGCCGCTGCCACGTGACACCGCCGCGCGCGAACTGCCGATCGCCGAACTGCCCGACAACCTGCTGCACAACCTGATGCCGACGCGGTACTGCGAATCGGACCATCTCGGCCACGCCGCCTTCAAGCTGTTCGGCAAGGTGCCGGCGGGCCACGCCCGCGTCCAGGCGATCTGCGACTGGATCCACGAGCACGTCGACTACCAGATCGGCTCGTCGTTGCCGACGACGACGGCCCGCGACGTCTTCCTCCAGCGCGCCGGCGTCTGCCGCGACTTCGCCCACCTCGGCGTCACCTTCTGCCGGGCGCTCAACATTCCGGCACGGCTCGTCGTCGGCTACGCGCGCTTCGAAGCCCCGCCACCCGATTTCCACGCCGTCTTCGAGGCCTACCTCGGCGGTCGCTGGGTGCTGTTCGACCCGACGCGCATGTCGCCGGTCGACGAACTGATCCGCATCGCGACCGGGCGGGACGCCAAGGACGTCGCCTTCGCGACCATCTTCGGCGCCGCGTCGATGACGTCGATGAACCCGTCGATCGAAGAAGTGAAGTGATTCAACCGGCGCCGCGCACGACCGCCGTGCGCGGTGCGCGGCCGAGCGCGAGGGCGTCGAGGCTCGCCACGACCTCGGTCTCGATCTGGGTACGGAAGCCGCCGAGCAGCAGGCCGAGCCGGGCGTCGAACACGAACGCCTCGGCGTCGACGCTGAGCGCGCCCTTGACGCCGCTGCGGGCGAAATCGATGCGCAGGCTGTCGTCGCCCGGCACGGTGGTGCACTCGACGCCCAGCTTGCCCGCGAGGACCTCGGTCCAGGCGAGCGCGAGTTCGCTCGCGCGGGCGAGGCCGAGCTTGTGCGGGCGGACGATGTGGATGTCGGACATGGTGGAAGACGGTTTCCTTCTGACTCAGGGCAGCGCGGCACGCCGTTCGGCGGCCGGCAGCGCGGCGATGCGGCGGACCTCGGCGTAGAAGCGGGCAAAGTCCGCGCCTTCCCGCTCGAACAGCCGCTCGAAGTTCGGCACCAGCTGGTTGTAGGCCGCCAGCACGGCGAAGTTCGCATTGTTGGCGCGGGCGAACCAGCCGTCGTAGCCGGCGTAGCCGCCCCAGCGCTCGGCCTTGGTCCGCGCGTAGTCGGCGCGCATCGCGGCGAACGTCTCGGCCTTTTGCTGGCGTTTGACCGAATCCGGGGCGTCGCTCTTGTAGACGCGGTCGAGCGCGTCGCGCCAACGCAGGGTGAGCGCCTGAAAATCGGCTCGCCGCGCAGCGGCCCGGGCGTCGGCCTCGCGCGTCCTTTCGTCGGCGTGCTCAACCAGCCAGCGCTGGCCGCCGATCGTCTCGACCGCCGTCGCGAACGATTCGTTGAACACCGTGTCGCCCGGCGCGAACGCGATCTGGTGCGCGAGCTCGTGGAAGATCAGGCGGGCGAGGTCGCCGTCGGCGTCGTCGATGAAGGTGTTGAGCAGCGGGTCGGCGAAGAGGCTGCCCGGCAACTTGCCGAGCGTCGAATACGCCGGCACGCCGTAGACCGCCACCTCGAGCCCCTGCGCGCTCAGGCCGGCGGCGAAGGTGTCGGCGGCCGTCCGGTCGAAGTAGCCGCGGTAGCCGACGCAGCCGACCACCGCGAAGCACCAGGTCGAAAGCGTCAGGCTGAGTTCGGGTGCCGCGACGACGTTCCACACCGCCGCGCCGCGGCCGAGATCGGCATAGCGCCGGTAACTCGCGTTCTCGGGCTCCTTCAACGCATCGACGGCGAAGTCGCGCATCTGCTGGCTGAGGACGAGGCGGCGCCGCAGGGCCTCGGGCGTCGCGGGGTCGCCGAGCCAGTCGCCGACCGGCCGGGCGCGGCCGACGAGCGCGAGGTGGCCGCGCACCGATTGGGCGTAGTAGCCGACGGTGCTGCAACCGCTCGCGAGGCCCACCGCGAGGGCGGCGACGCCGACGGCGCCGAGTCCGGCCCGCGTCAGCCTCACGGCAGCGGTGCGACGTCGACCAGGCAATCGTAGAAGCTCGGCGCCTGGCCGAGATCGGTCAGCCGCTGGTGCGTGAGTTCGTTGACGTTGGTGCCGTCGACGCCGAACTTGCGCCACCACAGGCCCAGGCCGTTGACGACGCCGGGCCGGGCGCGCCCGCCGACGACGGCCTTGCAGACGGTCGCGCCGCGGTCGTTGAAGAGGCGGACGCGGGCACCGTCGACGATGCCGCGCGGGACCGCGTCGTCGGCATGGATCTCGACCACCGGCTCGCCCTCGATCGCGCGCAGGCTCATCACGTTGACGAAGCTCGAGTTGAGGAAGTTGCGCGCCGGCGGCGAGATCATCGCGAGCGGATAGCGGGCGGCGAGCGCCGGGTCGGCGGCGGCCGATTCGTAGTTCGGCACGTGGTCGGGCACGCCATGCGCTGTCGAGTCGACGATGCAGCGGCCGTCGGGCGTGGGAAAGCCGCCGTCGGCGAACGGCGCGTCGGGCAGCGGCAACTTCACCCAGCCGTCGCGCCGCAGGGTCGCGAAGTCAACCGCGCCGCGGAAGGCGACGCGGGCGAGCGCCTCGTCGTCGTCGTCGAAGCAGGGGTCGGTAAACCCCATTCGGGCGGCGAGCTCGCGGAAGATCTGCGTGTTCGGTTTGGCTTCGCCGAGCGGGGCGATCGCCGGCTCGTTGAGCATCGCGTAGGTGTGGCCGTAGCTCGTGTGGACGTCGAGGTGCTCGAGCTGCGTCGTCGCCGGCAGCACGTAGTCGGCGTGGTCGGCGGTGTCGGTCAGGAAGTGTTCGAGGACGACGGTGAAGAGGTCGTCGCGACGGAAGCCGGCGACGACCTTCCTCGATTCGGGCGCGACCGCGACCGGGTTGCTGTTGTAGACAATCAACGCCTCGATCTTCGGGCCGAAGTGCGGCGAGGTTTCTCGCAGCAGATCGTCGCCGATCGTGCTCATGTTGACCGTGCGGGGGCGCGGGGTCGGCAACAGGTCGGTGCGCTGCAGCACCGCGTCGTTGCGCACGCTGTTAAACCACCCCGAGGCTGACAGCAGCAGGCCGCCCGCGCGGTGCCGCCAGGCGCCGACGAGGCACGGCAGGATCGCGATCAGCCGTGCCGCGTTGCCGCCGCCGCGCACGCGCTGCATGCCGTAGTTGAGGCGGATCGCGGCCGGCGCGAGCGTCGCGTAGTCGTGCGCGAGGCCGCGGACCTCGTCGGCCGTGAT
>CAZZWY010000473.1:0-3761 GCA_964657785.1 uncultured Acetobacteraceae bacterium | reverse complement strand
CAGCTTGCCTGTGGCCTCTTTCAATTCATAACTTTAACGGGATCGTCGCGAGGTCTGGTGCGGGAAAATCCTAGCTCGTCACCTGCAAAATATTTATAACATTGAAGCAACTCTTGGTCGCCGAGGCTTCGATGACTGCATCTTCTCTCCCGGTCGCTGGTTCTCCCGTCACCGGCCTGCTGGCCGCGCTCGACCTCCTCGCGCTCGAGCTCCGCGGTGCGGTGCTGCACCTGCGGCTGAATCGCCCGGCCAAGCGCAATGCGATCAATGATGCGCTCGTCGCGCAGCTTCGCACGGCGTTCGTCAACCTGCCGGAGGCCGTTCGCGTCGTGGTGCTGAGCGGCGCGGGGGACCATTTCTGTGCCGGTCTCGATCTTTCCGAACTCGGCGAGCGCACCGTCGCCGAAGGCATCCTGCATTCACGCTCCTGGCACGACGCCTTCGAGCAGATCCAGTTCGGCCGTGTGCCGGTGATCGCGGTGCTGCAGGGCGCGGTCGTCGGCGGCGGCCTCGAGCTCGCTGCGTCCGCGCACATTCGCGTCGCCGAAGCGAGTGCGTACTACGGTCTGCCCGAAGGCCAGCGCGGTCTCTTCGTCGGCGGCGGCGGTTCGGCCCGGGTCCCGCGCCTGGTGGGTGCCGCGCGCATGGCCGACATGATGCTGACGGGCAGGGTCTACGGCGCCGCCGAGGGCCTGGGCGTGGGCTTCTCGCAGTATGTCGTCGACGACGGCGCCGGCCTCGCGAAGGCGTTCGAGCTCGCCGAGAAGGTTGCCGCGAACGCGCCGCTTTCGAATTTCGCGGTCGTGCACGCGCTGCCGCGGATCGCCGACATGAACCAGTCGGACGGCCTCTTCACCGAATCGTTGATGGCCGCGATCGCGCAGGGCGACGGCGCCGCGAAGGAGCGCATGCGCGCCTTCCTCGACGGCAAGGCCGCGAAGGTGAGCAGGTCGTGAGCCTGTCGGCGCCGAAGTACCGGGCGCTGCCCGTCGGCGGGTCGCTCGACGCCGCCGTCTCGCGCGCCGCGGACGGCAGCCTGCGCGTCACCTCGACCGAGCCGCTCGGGCCGTATGCCGAGCGTCTCACCGACCGGCTCGTGCACTGGGCCGCCGCCGAGCCCGACCGGACGCTGATCGCCAAGCGCGTTGCGGGCGGCGACTGGCGCCGCGTCACTTATGCCGAGGCGCTCGAGTCAGCCCGGTCGATCGCCCAGGCGCTGCTCGACCGCGGGTTGAGCGTCGAGCGCCCGATCGCGATCCTCTCCGACAACGACATCGAGCACTTCCTGCTCGGGCTCGGCGCGATGTTCGCGGGCGTGCCGTTCGCGCCGGTATCGGCCGCCTATTCGCTGCTCTCGCAGGACCATGCGAAGCTGCGTCACATCCTCGGCGTGCTGACCCCCGGCCTCGTCTTTGCCGCGAACGGCAGCGCCTTCGCGGCGGCGATCGGGGCCGCCGTGCCGGCAGGGACGCCGGTCGTGCTGACCGAGGGCACGCTCGAAGGCCGCGTCGCCACGCCTTTCGCCGAGCTGCTCGCGACCCGCGCGACCGCCGCGGTCGACGCCGCCCATGCGCGGATCCGCGCCGACGACATCGCCAAGTTCCTCTTCACGTCGGGCTCGACCAAGCTGCCGAAGGG
Source organism: uncultured Acetobacteraceae bacterium (assembly GCA_964657785.1). Taxonomy (GTDB): domain Bacteria; phylum Pseudomonadota; class Gammaproteobacteria; order Burkholderiales; family Burkholderiaceae_C; genus LMDS01. The sequence continues at coordinate 2,123 of CAZZWY010000473.1, read as the reverse complement.
CGTGATCAACACCCACCGCATGCTGTGCAGCAACCAGCAGATGATCCGCCAGTGCTTTCCGCAGCTCGCGCTCGAGCCGCCCGTGCTGGTCGACTGGCTGCCGTGGAACCACACGTTCGGCGGCAATCACAACGTCGGCATCGCGCTCTACAACGGCGGCACGCTCTACATCGACGAGGGCAAGCCCACCCCGGCGCTGATCGGCGAGACGCTGCGCAACCTGCGCGAGATCGCGCCGACGGTGTACTTCAACGTGCCGCGAGGCTTCGAGGAGATCGCCAACGCGCTCGAGTCCGACGTGCTGCTGCGCGAGACGCTGCTGAGCCGCGTCCGCATGTTCTTCTTTGCCGGCGCGGGTCTTTCGCAGCCGGTATGGGACCGGCTCGACCGCGTCGTCGAGGCGCACGCGGGCGAGCGCATCCGCATGCTCGCCGGACTCGGCATGACCGAGACGTCGCCGTTCGCGCTGTGCGCCAACGCGCACGACGTCAAGGCCGGGGAGGTCGGCCTTCCGGCGCCAGGGCTCGAACTGAAGCTCGTGCCGTCGGGCGACAAGATGGAGCTGCGCTACCGCGGCCCGAACGTGACGCCCGGCTACTGGCGAGCGCCGGAACAGACGCAGGAAGCGTTCGATGCCGACGGCTTCTACTGCAGCGGCGACGCGCTCAAGCCGGTGGACGAGGCGCATCCGGCGCGCGGCTTCGCCTTCGACGGCCGCATCGCCGAGGACTTCAAGCTCGCGAGCGGCACCTTCGTCTCGGTCGGCCCGCTGCGGGCCCGGGTCCTGCTCGCCGGCGACCCGTGCGTGCAGGACGTGGTCGTCGCGGGCATGAACCGCAACGAGATCGGCCTCTTGATCTTCCCGCGCCTGGACGCCTGCCGCGCGCTTGCGGGTGTCAGCGCCGGCGCGAGCGTCGAGGCGGTCCTCGAGGCGCCGCAGGTCCGGGCCTTCTTCCAGCAGCTCGTCGATGGCTTGCGCGCGACCGGCACCGGCAGCGCGACGCGCGTCGAGCGCGCGCTGCTGCTCGCCACCCCGCCGAGCATCGACCGCGGCGAGATCACCGACAAGGGCTCGCTCAATCAGCGTGCCGTGCTGACGCACCGCGCAGCGCTCGTCGACGCCCTCTACGGCGGGTCCGATCCGCGGGTGATCGTCGCCCGTCGCTCCTGACGAATCCTTCGGAGACCGCCACGACATGAAGATCCACGGACAGGCGGCCCTCGTCACCGGCGGTGCGTCCGGCCTCGGCGCCCAGACCGCACGCGAGCTCGCCAGCCGAGGTGCCAAGGTGGCGGTCATCGACCGCAACGACGACGGCGCCAAGGCGGTCGCGGCCGAGATCGGCGGCGTCGGCATCGGCTGCGACATCACCTCGACCGAGAGCGTGCTGGCGGCGCTCGACATCGCCCGCGAAGCGCACGGCGTCGCGCGCATCCTCATGAACGTCGCCGGCATCGGCACTGCCAGGCGACTGATCGGCAAGGATGGCGCGCCGATGCCGCTCGAGGATTTCCAGCGCGTGATCGACGTCAATCTCGTCGGCACCTTCAACATGACGCGGCTGGCCGTTGCCGAGATGGTCAAGCAGGAGCCGATGCTCGACGGCGAGCGAGGCGTCGTCGTCAACACCGCGTCGGTCGCGGCGTTCGACGGGCAGGTCGGTCAGGAGGCCTATGCCGCGTCGAAGGGCGGCCTGGTCGCGCTGACCTTGCCGCTCGCGCGCGACCTGGCGCAATTCGGCGTGCGGGTGATGACGATCGCCCCGGGCCTCTTTCTGACGCCGCTGATGGCCGAGCTGCCGCAGCCGGTGCAGGACTCGCTCGCGGCGAGCATTCCGTTCCCGAAGCGCCTCGGCAAGCCGGACGAATTCGCGCAGCTCGCGGCCGCGATCGTCGAGAACCTCGCGCTCAACGGCGAGGTGATCCGCCTCGACGGTGCGCTGCGCATGGCGCCGCGCTGAGCCGCCATGCCGCGCACCACCACGCACACCGTTGACGTCGCGTTCGGCGACTGCGACCCGGCCGGCATCGTCTTCTTTCCGAATTTCCTGCGCTGGATGGACACGGCCTCGCTGTCGTTCTTCATGCAGTGCGGCGTCCCGCCGTGGCGCGAGCTCGTGAAG
>CAZZWY010000472.1:0-3770 GCA_964657785.1 uncultured Acetobacteraceae bacterium | reverse complement strand
CGCTCATCCGGGGCCGGCCCCAGCGCGCGAGCGCCGCCGCCGCCACGAGCGCGGCGGCCGGCAGCGCCGCCGCGGACGGATCGTCGAGCCACCCGGCCGCTGCCCCGAGCACGAAGGCCGACGCGCCGAGCACGAGCGCCCATGGCCGGCCCGCGGCGATGGCCTGGTCGCGGCCGTCGCGTTGCAACCGCTCATCGAGGCTCGCGGCCTCCGCGGCGCGCTGGCTGTCCACGCCGGGGGACGCGATCATCGGAACAGGCTGATGAGGTGCGACCGCGAGGTGACGTCGAGGACCAGCAGCAGCGACGACACGTAGTTCTTGACGGTGCCGAGCGAGAGCCCGGTCGCGGTGCAAATCTCCTGATTCGAGCAGCCCGACAGCACCAGCTCGAGCACTTCCAGATGGCGCGGCCCGAGCTCGCCCACCCGGTCGAACATCGACGACGCCGCGAAGCGCGGGAACAGGCTCTCGCCCGGACTCGCCGCGACGCCGCAGGCGCCGGGCCGGCCCGAGGGCCAGAGCAGTGCCGTGAGCGTCTCGCGGAACGCGCTCAGAAGCGTGCTCTTGCCGACGTAGCCGGCGGCGCCGAGCGCGCGCGCCTGGCGCACGACGAATTCATCCTGCGTCGCGCTGAAGACGGCGACCCGCGCCTGCGGATGCCGCTGGAGGAAGCGGCGCAGGCCCTGCAGGCCCTTGCAGTCCGGCAGGTTGAGGTCGAGCAGCACCGCATCCACGTCGCCTTCGCGGCCGAACGCGTCGATCGCCTCCTCGAGCGAGCCGGCCTCGACCCACTCGATCGGCACGCCGCCGATCTCGGTGTGCAGCGCCCGGATGCCGTAGCGCACCAGTTCGTGGTCGTCGACCAGCAGGAGCTTGCGGGCGGAGGGCACCGACCCGCGGGCCGACAAGTGCCGCTCGTCCCGGACGGGGCTCGTGCCCTGGGTTGCTGTCCTGTTCATTCGAAGTCCTCGCCCTGCTGATTCGCGACCGGTCGGCCTTCTTCGGCTCGATGATCCGGCCCGACGACCTCGGCCCGATCGCCCGGCCGAAAGACATGCTATGCCGGCGGTCGATCGAACTGCACTCTTCGAACTAGGGGAGTGATGCGGCCCGAGGCGACCGGCGCGTGCGAGATTCGTCAGGCGACCAGCGAGCGCTCGGGTTCAGACGCCGCCGGGGCGCGCTCGGGTGTCGAGACAGCTACCGACCGCTCGTGTCCGGCCGCGACCAGCGGCCGCTCGCCGCCGAGCGCCTCGATCAGGTCGGGGATCAGCCGCCGCAACTCACCGGTGCCGATGGCGGCAGCGGCATCGAAGGCTTCGTCCTTGGCGGGACTCTGATTGCCTTCGAAGACGACGTCGAGAAAGGCGATCTTCCGGACCTGCATCGCCTCGGTCAGCAGGAAGGAGACGCGGCCCTGCCAGGTCATCGCGAGTTGCGTCGGCCGCTTGCCGGCGCCGATGTGCTGGCGCACTTCCTCGATGTCGAGCGCGTGGCGGGCGTAGCGGACGACCGATTTCATCTCGTCGCTCGACTTGAGCTCGCACTCGCGGTCGACCGAGAACGCGGCCGGCGGCTCGCCGTCGACGAGCCACGCCGACATCACCGCGGCGGGCGCTTCGGCGGTGTGCAGGGGCGCGACGATCAGGCCATCGATCGCCTTGACGAGCTGGGTGACGACGTCGTCGGCCCGGCTCGGGCTGGCGGTGTCGACGACGAGCAGGCGCGCCTCCGGATCGATCCAGACCGTCAGCGCCGAACGCTTCGTGAACGCCATCGGCAAGAGCTCGAGCACGACCTGCTCCTTGATCTCCTTTTTCTCCTTCTTGCCGGGCTTGCGACCCGACTGCTGCTCGATCTGCGCCACCACTTCATCGGTGCGGCGCTTGACGACCGACGACGGCAACACCTTCTGCTCGGTCATCAGCTTCAACAGCCAATGGCCGCCGATCGATTCGACCAGCGGGCCCCCTGCCGTGCCGCGCGGCGGCGTCCAGCCGCTGGCGAGGGGTTGGGTGGCGGCGCAGGCGACGAAGGGCGCTTTTTGGAGGCCGGCGTCGAGTGCCGCGAAGTCGAGGGTGTTGTCCGCGCCGAGGCGGTAGAGCGTCAGGTTCTTGAACAAGAGAGGAGGCTGTCGATGAGTCGGGACAGGCGGGTCGACGGACGGTACCCGCCGCGAAGGGCGCGATTGTCGACCGGAAAGAAGCGGGCGCCCGTTCGGACGCTGTGACTGAGTCCGGCGTGTCCGCGAGCACCGTCCAAAAGCGCCCAATCGAGGCGCAAAGCGCAGCAGTCGTCCGGTCTACGGCGAGCGTTTGCAACGCCGAGTGGGCGTGTTTCGGCGGGACGAGCGGGCCTGCCGGATTCGTTCACGGCGTCTTCAGCGCACGACACCCCCGGTCGCCACCCCCGAGGTCTCGCCGAGGCGCCGCTGACGCGTGGCCCAGCGCCGCCGGATCGGTGCCTCGACGAGCGTCGTGACGGCTTTCGCGTAGAGATACGCGAGCACGACGACCAGCAGGAAGAGCCCGAACCGCCCGAAGCTGGGCATCCCCCTGGAGGTCAGCAGCTGGACGATGACGAAGTGGCACAGATAGAACGCGTACGAGTACTTGCCGAGCGAGACCAGCGCCCGCCAGGACAGCGCCGCATTCACCGCGCCGCGGCTCGCGAGCAGGCCGTAGAACACGAACAGCAACCCGATCCCCTGCACCGAGTAGCGCATCGTTTCGCGGAACAGCGGCGCACGGACGATCAGGCTCGCCAGCAGCAACGCGAGACCCGCGCTCCAGAGCCAGGCGGCGTGCCGGTGCCCGGGGGTCGGCTGCTCGGCCGTGGTCGCGTCGGCGAGGGCCGGAAAGCGACTCGCCAGCAGGCAGCCGTAGAGGATGGAATCGATCCGGGTGTCGGTGCTGTAGTAGATCCGGTCGGCGCTCGCGCTCCAGCGCAGCGTGAGATAGAGGCGCCAGCCGAGAACGGCCACGCAGGCGATGCCGAGCACCGCCGAGCGTCTGCGCCAGGAGAGCGACATCAGGACGGTCGAAACGATGAGCGGATAGAGCAGGTAGAAATGCTCCTCGACCGCGAGTGACCAGAAGATGCCGGTGCCCGCCGGAATGCTGTTGAACTTGCTGAAGAAGACCTGGTAGTAGTTGGCGAAATAGAAGACTTGCGCGAGCGTTCCCGCAAGCGTCACGCCGCCCGACAGGACACCGCTCCAGGTCAGCAGATCGGCAATCAGGACTGTCGTCAGGAAGGCGGGCGCGAGCCGCACCACCCGACGCGCGAAGAAGCCGGCGTAGTCGATCGCCTGGGAACGCCGGTACTCCCGTTCGAGCAGGTTCGTGATCAGAAAGCCGCTGAGGAAGAAGAAGATCGTGACCCCGAGGCCGCCGGGGACGACTTCGCCGAACCCGCAATGCGATGCCGCGACGATCAGCACCGACACCGCCCGGAGCCCGTCGAGCTCGGGCAGGTGACGCAGGCGCGGCGGCGGCGCGCCGGCCTGCGCCGGGGCGACGCTCTGCGTCTGCGCCCCGTCGGTCACGCGAAAGGCGACGGGTCGAACTCTCCGGCCAGCGCCGCCCACACCTTCGGCGCGGTCACCGGCATCTGGATCTGCTCCGCGCGCCGGCCGAGCCCGGCGTGATCGAGCGCGTCGATCACCGCGTTGACGACGGCCGGCGTGGCGCCGATGGTGCCGAGTTCACCGACGCCCTTGACGCCGAGCAGGTTCGTCTGGCACGGGATCGAGGTATCGAACTCGGTC
>CAZZWY010000471.1:0-3773 GCA_964657785.1 uncultured Acetobacteraceae bacterium | reverse complement strand
TCGACGATGGACGTGATCAACCCGGCCGACGAGTCGGTGCTGGTCCGGGCGCCGCGGGCGTCGCTGGCGCAGGCCGAGGCGGCCGTGCAGGCGGCGCACAAGGCGTACGGAAGTTGGCGCCACGTGCAGATCGCCGAGCGCCGCGCCATGATCTTCAAGCTCGCCGACGAGATCAAGGCCGGTGCCGAAGACCTCGCGCGGCTGCTGACCCAGGAGCAGGGCAAGCCGCTCGCCGAATCCACTGCCGAGATCGCGTACACCGAGTACTGGCTGCGCTACCTCGGCGGCCTGGAACTGCCGATGAAGGTGGTCGAGGACTCCGACAGCCGCCGTGTGGAACTCCACCGCCATCCGCTCGGCGTCGTCGCGGCGATCGTGCCGTGGAACTTCCCGGTGCTGATCATCGCCTTCAAGCTGCCGCTCGCCCTGCTGGCAGGCAACACGCTGGTGATCAAGCCGGCGCCGACGACCCCGCTGACGGCGCTGCGCCTCGGCGAACTCTGCGCCAAGGTGTTCCCGCCCGGCGTGGTCAACGTCATTACCGATGCCAACGACCTCGGGCCGGTGCTGACCAGCCATCCGCTGGTCGCCAAGGTCACGATGACCGGCTCGACCGCCACCGGCAAGAAGGTGATGGCGAGCGCCGCCGGCACGCTCAAGCGCCTGACGCTGGAACTCGGCGGCAACGATGCGGCGATCGTGCTCGACGACGCCGACCCGAAGAAGGTGGCGCCCGGGATCTTCGGCAGCGCGTTCCTCTGCGCCGGCCAGCTCTGCCTCGCCGTCAAGCGCGTCTACGCCCACGAGCGGGTCTACGACGAGCTGGTCGCCGAACTCGCCAAGCTCGCCGACGCGGCCGTGGTCGGTGACGGCCTGAAGGAGGGCGTGCAGTTCGGCCCGTTGCAGAACGCGGCGCAGTACGGGAAGTTCAAGGAGTACCTGGCGGACGCCGAGGAACACGGCCGCATCGCGGCGGGCGGCACCCTGCCGGACGGTCCGGGCTACTTCGTGCGGCCGACGATCGTCGCCGACATCGAGGACGGCACCCGGCTGGTCGACGAAGAGCAGTTCTCGCTGATCCTGCCGATCATCAAGTACCGCGACATCGACGCCGCCGTCGCGAGCGCGAACCGTCTCGACTACGGCCTGGGCGCGTCGGCCTGGTCGGGCTCGACCGAGCGCGCGGTCGAGGTTGCCAAGCGCATGGAGGCCGGCACCCGCTGGGTCAACAAGCACGCCGACTTCGGGCCGAGCATTCCCTTCTGCGGCGCGAAGCAGTCGGGGCTGGGGGTCGAGTTCGCCGAGGAAGGGCTGAACGAGTTCACGCAGATCCAGGTGCTCAACATCGCGAAGTAAGGGTCGGGCCGGGCGCCCGTCGAAAGGCGTCTCGGCCGCCTCGCAGATTCAGGACGACCCAGGGAGTATTTTTCTTGCAGGCATCGCATCGACTCATCGTCGTGCTCGCGGCCGCCTGGGCGGCCTGCAGCGCGCCCTCGCAGGCCCACCAGGTCACCCACGGCGACCTGACCCTCGCCCACCCCTTTCTCAGGCTGGACCCGACGTGCGGAGCAGGCGCCATCCCGGCCTACGTCATGTTGATCATCAACGCCGGCGCGCAGCCGGATCGCCTCGTCGGTGCCGAGTTGGACCAGGCAGGCAAAGGCCGGCTGATGCGCGTGGCCCATGCGGCGGGAAGCGTGACGCCCGAACTGCTCGCGACCGGCATCGAGATTCCCGCCAAGGGGCAGATCGCCCTGATGCCGCCCGATCTCGTGATCGAGTTTCCCAAGTCGCGCCAAACCTTGATGGAGGGCGGGGCGGCCAAGGGAACGCTCGACTTCCAGCGTGCCGGCAAGGTGGCCGTGACCTTCATGGTCGACGCCGCACACGACGGGCAGGTATCCACCGGTTGCGCGAAGGACGCAGCCGCATCGGCGAAGCATTGAAAACACAACGACAGGAGACCGTGGAATGAGGATCATGTTCAGGGCCGTCGGCTTGTTGTCGGCCATGGTGGCGTGCGGATCGGCGGCGGCGCAGTCGTCGGCCACCGGGCCGGTGTGGGTCCACGTCGGGCCGGCCTATGTCGACTTCAAGAACGGCGGCGACGTGAGCGTCGGCGGCGCGGTCGTTCCGAACGCGAGCACCAAGGCGTCGAACAATGCGACGGTCGCGGTCGAACTCGGCTACGACCTGAGCCCGCAGGCTTCGCTGCGGCTCACGGTCGGTTACCCGCCGACCACCAAGGTCGAAGGCACCGGCAACCTGTCGGCCGCGGCCGGCACGCCCCAGCCGCTGGCGAAGGTCACTTACGGGCCGGCATTGCTGTCGGCCACCTGGCATCCGCTCGGCCGGTCGGGTTTGAGCCCGTACGTGGGCGCCGGGTTGAATTACCCGATCATCTTCAAGTCCAAAGACGAATTTCTCGTGAACGTCGACGTGAAGTCCAAGGTCGGGCTCGTGATCCAGTTCGGCGCCGACTATTCCCTGGATGCCCGATGGGGCGTGTTCCTCGACGTCAAGAAGCTCTGGACCAAGGTCGACGTGAGCGCCGACGTGCCGGGCGGCGGGCCGCGGGCCACGACGCGGGCCGACCTCAGCCCGCTTGTCGCGCAGGCCGGCGTCTCGTACCGGTTCTGATCAGGTGCGGGCCGTGTCCGACGGCAGCTCTCCGAAGACGACGCGGTAGAGCGACGAGAAGCGTCCGAGATGCCCGAATCCCCAGCGAGTGGCAACGGCGGCGACCGTCGTCTCGCCGGGCGCCGATTCGCGCAGCTCGGCGCGGGCGCGGGCGAGCCGCACGCGTTCGGCGTAGGCGCGGGGCGGCATGCCGAGCCGCCCGCGGAAGAGCTTTTGCAGCTGGCGCACCGAGACTCCGAGCCGTTCGGCGAGTTCCGGAACCGGAAGGGCCTGGCCATCGGCCTGCGCCTCGGCGAGCAGCAGTCGGCGCGCGGCGTCGAGCAGCGCCACGTCGTCGCGGCCCTTGGATCGCGCGATCGTCGCCGGCCCGCCGAGGCCCAGACACCCCACGACATCGCACGCGAGCTGCTGGTTCAACAGGCGGTGACGGGGCGAACGATCGACATTTGCCTCGCCGAAAATCCGTTGCGTGACGGACGCCAGCCGGTGCGTGGCGGCGCACGTCGAGACGACCGTGCCCCCGGGGTCGATGTCGGCTTCGAAACCCGAAGGGAGCTGATCGATCGCCAACGTCGCCACGACCACGTCGAAGGTTCCCTGCGTCACGATGTCGAATTCCTGCGCGGGCGGCAGCACGAGCAGGTCGCCGGCCAGAGCACGGCGATGCTGGAACAGGATCGCGTCGCTGCCCGGCGCCAGCAAGGCGACGGCGCAGGTGCCGGCCGGCGTCGCGAACACCTTGTGCAGGCGCCGGTTCGTGCGCTTTCGGAAGAGGCCCAGCCCTTCGTCCATGCGGACGCCGTCGATGACGCTCTCGAAGCGGCCGCACTCGAGTTGCACGTACGCCTGCTCCCAGTCCGGCAGCATCTGCGCCTGCTCGTCGATGTCGTTCGACGTGCGATGCCAGCCGGGGCCTGTCGCCGCATCCGTCCCCGTTCCTTCCATCACCTGAAGCCTTTCTGCGCGATCGCGTCAGGAACGCCGTGCGTTGCCCTTGAAGGCCTCGACCCGCTGCCGGAACTCGTCGGAGCCCGCGCACGCCAGGAACTCGGTCGTTTCGTGCTCGAGCTGGGCCGCCAGGTCGCGCGCTTGCACACCGTCGAGCAGACGCTTCGTGCCACGCACCGCCTGCG
>CAZZWY010000470.1:0-3776 GCA_964657785.1 uncultured Acetobacteraceae bacterium | reverse complement strand
GGCGACCGACCCCGCCAAGCGGCTGGCCGCCGAGATCGAGACCCTGCGCGCCGCGGCGCCCTGGCAGGTCGTCCGGCGGCGCGAGCCCGGTGCGGCACGGACGGCGCGGATCCAGGTGCGGCGCGAGGACTTCCACGTCACCCGCTACCAGCAGCGCAGCGAGACGACGACGGTCTTCGTCGTCGACGCCTCCGGCTCGTCGGCGCTGCACCGGCTCGCCGAGGCCAAGGGCGCCGTCGAGCTCTTGCTCGCCGATTGCTATGTGCGCCGTGACAGCGTCGCGATGATCTCGTTCCGCGGCCGCACGGCCGAGCTGCTGTTGCCGCCGACGCGTTCGCTGGCGCGCGCCAAGCGCAGCCTTGCCGGGCTGCCGGGCGGCGGCGGCACGCCGCTCGCGGCGGGCCTGGATGCCGCGGCGCTGCTCGTCGAGGGGGTGCGGCGGCGCGGCGCGATGCCGGTCGTCGTGCTGCTCACCGATGGCAAGGCGAATGTCGCGCTCGACGGCACGCCCGGCCGCGCGCTCGCCGGCCGTGACGCGATCGCGTCGGCGCAACGCCTGCGCGCCGCCGGCGCCGCCGCGCTGCTGCTCGACACCTCGGCGCAGCCGCAGGAGGCCGCGCGCCAGCTTGCGCAGGCGATGGGCGCGAGCTACCTGCTGCTGCCGCATGCGGCCGCGCACGACCTGTCGCGGGCGGTTCGAGAGGCCACCGCCGAAGGCCGGTCCGTTCGCCGCTGAGCCCTGCTTCCTGGCGTCGCAGTCCGTCGTGCGGCTGCGTGTACCGCGCCGGCCCGCGCCCGGCTTGTCCCGCACCGTCGATCGCCCTCGGGCGTGGCCGCGCAGGTGGCGGGAACGCGCGTTGCCGAACATCGCTTGCGCCAGCAACCTGACGCGGAAATCCACTCGTAGTCAAAGGACAGTCATCATGTTTGCCCACAACAAACGTTTGCAATACACCGTCAGGGTCAGCGAAACCAATCCTGGACTCGCCAACCTGATGCTCGAACAGTTCGGCGGCCCGCAGGGCGAGCTCGCCGCAGCCTGCCGTTACTTCACGCAGTATCTCGGCGAGGACGACCCCGGCCGCAAGGACATGCTGATCGACATCGCGACCGAAGAGCTCAGCCACCTCGAGGTCATCGGCACGATCGTCGCGATGCTCAACAAGGGCGTGAAGGGGCGGCTCGCCGAAGGCGTCGACACCGAGGCCGAGCTCTATCGCCAGATCAGCGGCGGCGGCAACGACTCGCACGTCACGCAGGTTCTCTACGGCGGCGGCCCGCCGCTCACCAACTCCGCGGGCGTGCCCTGGTCGGCGGCCTACGTCGACACGATCGGCGATCCGACCTGCGATCTGCGCTCGAACATCGCCGCCGAATCGCGCGCGAAGATCGTCTATGAGCGCCTCATCAACCTGACGGACGATCCGGGCGTCAAGGAAGCGCTCGGCTTCCTGATGACGCGCGAGATCTCGCACCAGCAGTCGTTCGAGAAGGCGCTCTACGCGATCCAGCCGAACTTCCCCCCGGGCAAGCTCGAAGGCATGAAGGAATTCAGCCAGGTCTACTTCAACATGTCCGACGGCGGCAAGGCGGACATGCGCGGCCCGTGGAACAACCCGCCGACGTTCGACTTCCGCAAGGCCGAGCCGGCCGTCGACGGCGGCACCGGCATGCCGGAGCTGACGATGGGTGCCGAGGAAATGAAGCTGTCGGAACAGATGGCGCTGCGCACGCAGTCGGATCCGCTCAGCGACCCGGCCACCGGCGCCGAGCTCGGCCGCACCGCGCCGCCCGCGACCGCTGGTCTCGGCTGAGCCGAACCGTCGATCGCCCCGGGCCGGCGCCGTGGCCGACAGGCGGTCGGCGCCTGCCCGACTTTTTCTTGATCTTCGGTGGCCGGCTTCTGAGCCCCGTCCATCCCGGTTAGCCTCTCGCTTCGCATGACACCGCGGGAGCGACGGATGGGTGAAGGGGGCTGGGGACATCGGCAGGGGCCTACCGAGGACGAGCCGCCGAAGCTGCGAAGCCGGCGATGACCGAGCGCCTCCTCTGGGACCGCGACGGCCGCGACTGGCCGCACCGCGCGTCCAGCCGCTTCGTGACGGCCGCCGGACTGACCTGGCATCTGCAGCAGATGGGCGAAGGACCGGCCTTGCTGCTGATCCACGGCACCGGCGCCTCGATCCATTCCTGGCGCGATCTGGCGCCGCGGCTCGCCGCCCGATTCACCGTGCTCGGGATGGACCTCCCGGGACACGGCTTCACCGACATGCCCGCCGCGCGCGAGCAGCTCTCGCTGGCCGGCATGGCAGCGGCCCTCGGCGCCCTGGTCGAGGCGACCGGCCTCGACGTGCGCTGGGTCGTCGGCCATTCGGCGGGCGCGGCCGTCGGTGCGCGGATGGCGCTCGACCGGCGGCTCGCGCCGCTCGGCCTGATCGGCATCAACGCCGCGCTGCTGCCGCTCGACGGCCTCTCCGGCCTGCTCTTCCCGCCCGCGGCGCGCCTCATGGCGTCGACCCCGCTCGCCGCGCGGCTCTTCGCGTGGCGCGCCGCCGACCCGCGTGCGGTGCGGCGCTTGATCGCGGGTACCGGCTCGACGCTCGACGAGCGCGGCATCGAGCTCTACGGCCGCCTGGTGCGCGACGTGAAGCATGTCTCCGCGGCGCTCGGGATGATGGCGAACTGGGATCTCGAGCGGCTCGCGCTCGGGCGCCTCGCGACGCCGCTGACCTTGATCGCCGGCAGCGCCGACCGCGCCGTGCCGCTCGCGCAGGCGCAACGCGCCCAGGCGCTCGCGCCGGGCGCGACCCTGCACGTTCTCGGCGGGGCAGGGCACCTGGCGCACGAAGAGCGGCCCGACGCGGTCGCCGACATCATCGAAGCGGTCACGGCGACGCGCTGATCGACGAGCGCAAGCGCCTGCAGACCGCGGGCGACGGCCCCATCAACGCTTCCGTCGCAGGCGCCGGTGACAGCCTCTCGGTTGCCGCAGGTTTAGCGCAATGCCGACCCCGACTGCGCTCGGCGGCACCGTCGGTGACCGGCATGTGAACTGCACACGAACCAGAACGTCGTCACCGTCGACGTCCTGCTGACCCCGAGGCCGTCGTCCCGATGGACCTCAGCGCTCCAGGCGGACCTGATGCTGCACCTGCGGTGCGACGGCCCGCACCGCACGCCCCGCGAGCAGCGCCAGCGCGGCGACGAACAGCGCCAACCCGCCGAGCGCGAACGGCAGCCCCGCGTGCTGGGCGACCACGCCGACGATCGGCGGCCCGGCGAGAAAGCCGAAGTAGCCCATGCCGGCAACGACCGCGAGGCCGTGCGCCGGCGTCACCCCCGGCACCTGCGACGCGCAGGCGAAGAGCACCGGCACGATGTTGGCGATGGCCAGACCGACGACGGCGAAACCGACCAGCGCGGCGACCGGCTGACCGATCACGACGATCGCGATCAGGCTCGCCGCCGCCAGGGCGCCGCTCGCCCGCAACAGGCGCGCGGTGCCCCAGCGCGATCGCACCGCGTCGCCGCCGAAGCGGCCTGCCGCCATGGCGACCGAGAACGAACCGTAGGCGAGCGCGGCGAGCGCCTGCGGTGCGCCGAGCGCGTCGCGGAGGTAGAGCACGCTCCAGTCGTACATCGCGCCCTCGGTGACGAAGCCGAGCGCGGCCATCGTGCCGAGGAGGAGCAGCGCGCGCGGGGGCAGCGCAACGCCGCGCGGCCGATCGTCGGCGCCGGGCGAGGGCGGCGTGCGCGGCTGCTCGGGCAGCAGGCGG